>JAIOPA010000291.1 GCA_021414165.1 Candidatus Eiseniibacteriota bacterium | reverse complement strand
GCCGGGCCGAAGTCGCGGTAGTCGAACGTCATCACGTTGAAGCCCTGCGCCAAGAAACCACCCACCACCGGCAGCAGGTCCGCCATGCTGCCCTGACCGCGGCCGAACAGCACGATCACGGGCTGGTCCTTCTGCCCTTCGAACCACCAGCCGGTGAGGTCGGCGCGGTCACGCGAGGACTCGAACGCGATCGTGCGGTACGTGAGACCGGTGGACGCCGGCATGACCGAGTACTTGTCGGACGGCGTCACCGCGAACGCGGACGCCGACACCAGCAGGACGAGCAGTGCAGCACCAAGGAGTCGCTTGAACGTCATGCCACCCCCAGCCGGGGCCAGAGTTCCTCACGCACCAGCGCCGGCGGCAGCGTGCCGCTGGCGAGGAGCGCAGCATGGAAGTCGTGCAGGTTGAAGCGGGCACCCAGCTTCTGCTGGGCGTCCGCGCGGAGCTCGAGGATCTGCAGCTTGCCGACCAGGTAGCTCATGGGTTGCGTGGGGCTGATGCAATAGCGCCGCACCTCATGCGTGGCCATGTTCGGGTCCATGTGGACTTCATTCACCAGATATTCGACGGCCTGCTCGGGTGTCATGCGGCCCGCATGCAGCGTGGCATCGAGCACCACGCGGCAGGCGCGGAACAGGCTGTCGCGCAACTGGAACAACCGCGTGAGCGGATCCGCCGTGAAGTAGCCCTGCTCCCACATGAGTTCTTCGCAGTAGTGCGCCCAGCCCTCGGCGAACACCTCGTTGTGGCAGATGCGGCGCAGCCGCGTGGCGGCCTTGTTCGCATGCGACAACTGCAGGTGATGCCCCGGGTAGCCCTCGTGCGCCACCAGGATCGGCAGCGCGGGCGTGCAGTGCGCGCCCAACTGCGCGGCCTGCTCGTCCTTGGGGCGGCGGATGTCGATCGGCGTCACATAGAACTGTCCGGCCGGATCGGCGTCGAACGGCGCCGGGCCCTGATACGCCGCGAACGGCCGCAGCGCGCGCTCGAACAACGGCGTGTCGAACACATCGAGCTTGTCGCCCGCGGGCAGCGGCGCGATACGGCGCTCGTGCACGAAGCGCCGGGCGCGCTCGATCTCCTCGACGTAGGCCTCGCGCAGCCAGTTCGCCTCGGGCGTACGGCGGCGGCCCTCGTCGAGCAGCTCGCGCCACGAGCGGCGCGGATCATGCCGGCGCGCCTCGTCCTCGAGCAGCACCTGCGCGTGCGCCACATGCTGGCGGCCCAGACGCTCCAGCTCGACACACGTGAACGGCAGCATGTGTTCACGCTCGAGCTTGTAGTTCATCCAGCGCTCGCCAATGGCGAACGTGCCACCCGCGCGCGGCTTGAGCGAACGCTCCATCCATTCGTGGAACCGCAGGAAGCCCGAGCGCGCGCGATTCCCCGCATGTTCCAGACGCTCCGCCTCGCCGGGGAACGAGCGCAAGAGCGTGCGCACCACCTCGTCCACGAACGTGGGGCCGTGCGCGGCCATGTCCATGCTGGCTTCCAGCACGACCGGCGGCACCAACTGCAGATTGGGCTTCACCGACTCCAGGTACTCGGGGATCGCCATGAGGCGCGCGACCGCGGCCTCCTTGCGCTCATCGAGCGGCGCGAACGAGCGCGCGAGCAACAAGTGCACCGCGTCGAACGCGCGCTCCAGATACAGCGCAGGATTGCGCTGCGGAACGCGGATCTCCTCGAGGTCGGCACGCAGCGCGGCGATGC
>JAIOPA010000289.1 GCA_021414165.1 Candidatus Eiseniibacteriota bacterium | reverse complement strand
CATGGAACGCACCCAACACGAGGCTCAGCCCCTGGGGATCCGCGATGCGCTCGACCCACCACGACATGGGCTCATGCGCGCGCTCCTCGGCCGTGGAGGTGAACGCGTCGGGAGCAGCCGCGTAAGCATGGAGCATGAGCGCGCGGTAGCTCGGGGCATCGGCGGCGGTGAGCGGGGCGACGTGAAGCAATCGGGAGCTCCTGTGTAACGGCCATGGCCAAGGGGGCGCGCCCGAAGAGCGTCGAAACGAGAAGAACCACCGCGACGGGTCGAGCGGCTCCGCGGTCGCTCGGTCCGGCGAAGCGAAGACACAGGATAAATGAACGATTGCAGAACGGAGAGCCTCTGTCGCAGAGGTCGCGATCGTGGTGAGACCGCTGGGTGAGGCGGGTCGAGCCCCCTCTGTCCCGACTCCGTAAACCTTGCCCGCTCGCCGGGACGAGCCGCCCCGGCGGGGCGTAGTTCGTACGTAACCCGTTGGGCGAGCGGTGGCCCTGTCGCTATACTGCCCGCGACGTTACCCATGCCATGACGGCAGGCGCCCCGAGCCTGCCGCACTGAATCGGAGGAACACCGTCTTGTCACGCCACCACCGTCGTGCCCTGTGGCTCCCGCTCGTCGCGTTCGCTGCTGCCCTGGCGCTGTCGTCCCCCGTGGTCTCCGCGCCGGCCAAGCCCGCCGCCAAGGCCACCCCGGCCGCCGCCACGCCCGCGGCCCCCAAGCCGGCCGCGCCCAAGCCCGCCGCACCCAAGCCCATGGCCGACGATGAAGTGGCGCTCGACGCCATTGCCGCCATGGTCAACGACGAGCCGGTGCTGGCGAGCGACGTGGAGGAGCAGCTGTTCATGTTCCTGCAGCGCACGCAGGCGCGTCCGGACTCGAGCCAGATCGACACGCTGCGCCGTCAGGTGCTGGACCAGCTGATCGACGACAAGCTCATCGTGAACGAGGCCAAGAAGCAGAACATCACCGTGCCGCCCGCCGAGCTGAACCGTCAGATCGATCAGGCGATCGGCGAGGCCAAGGAGCGCATGGGTGGTGAGCAGGCGTTCCAGCAGCAGCTGGCCAAGGAGAACATGACCGAGGCGCGGCTGCGCGAGCGCTACAAGGGCGATATCGAGCGCCAGATGCTGGAGTCGCGCGTGGTGCAGAAGGCGCTGCCCAAGCGCACCGTGCCGCAGGCCGAGGCCGAGGCGTACTACCTGGCGCACAAGGACAAGTTCCCCAAGGTGCCCGCGCAGCTGCGGTTGCAGGTCATCCAGATCACGCCGTCGCCGGACTCGGTCACGTTGAAGGCGGCGCGCACCAAGATCGAGGGCATCCGCAAGCGCATCCTGGCCGGCGAGAAGTTCGCCAAGGTCGCGGCCGAGGTGAGCGACGATCCGGCGAGTGCGAAGTCGGGCGGCGACCTGAGCTTCTTCCGTCGTGGCCAGATGGAGCCGACCATTGAAGACGCGGCGTTCGCCCTTAAGGATGGCGAGCTGTCGCAGCCGGTCCGCACGCCGTACGGCTACCACCTGGTGGAGCCGATCGAGCGCGACACCGTGCGCAGCCCGGCCGGCAAGGATTCGCTGGACGCCGCGGGCAAGCCCATCGTGGAAGTGCACGCGCGCCACATCCTGGTGAAGGCCGTGCCGAACGACGCCGACATCGATCGTGCGTTCGAGCAGACCAAGAAGATCCGCGAGCAGGCGGCCAAGGGTGGCGACTTCGCAGCACTGGTGAAGAAGCACAGCCAGTACCAGGGCGCTGCGGGCCCCGATGGCGATGTGGGCTTCTTGAGCGTGGCTCAGCTGCAGCCCAATATCCGCGCGGGCCTGGAGCCGCTCAAGAACGGCGAAGTGAGCGACGTGTTGCCGAACGCGCAGGGCTTCAACATCTTCAAGGTCACGGATCGCAAGCCGGAGCGCGAGTACGAAGTCGCCGAGATCAAGGAAGAGCTGCCCGCGGCCGTGGCCGAGGCGCAGTTCCGCGAGCGCTACGATGCGTGGGTCAAGGGCCTGCGCGCCAAGGCGCAGATCGAGTACCGCGACCTTTAGAAGATCAGGCTTCCGCAGCACGCCGACGGTTCACGCAGATCGCTTCACGCAGCCAAGGAGGCGCGATGATCGCATTCGAACACGTGACGAAGCGCTACGGAGAGCGCCTCGCACTCGATGACGTGACGTGGCGCATGGACGAGGGCGAGTGCGCATGCGTCCTGGGCCACAGCGCGGCGGGCAAGACCACGCTGCTGCGCCTGATCACGCACGAGACGCAGCCCACCTCGGGAGTTGTCACCGTGGGCACGTTCCGTGGCGGCCGGCTCTCGCGCGCGCATCGCGCGTTGCTGCGCCGCACCATCGGCGTGATCTACGAGGACTTCCGCTTGCTGCCGGACCGTACGGTGCACGAGAACGTGGCGATCGCGCTGCACATCGCGGGCCAGTTCGACGACGCCGACGTGGAGCCCAAGGTGAAGCGCGCGCTGCAAGAGGTCGGGCTGGAGTCGCACCGCGACCTGCTGCCGGCCGAGTTGTCCTTTGGCGAGCGCCAGCGCTGTGCCATTGCCCGCGCGATCGTGAACCGTCCGGCTTTGATCCTGGCCGACGAGCCCACGGGCGCGCTGGAACCCAAGAGCGCGGCCGAGATCCTTTCGTTGCTGCTGCGCATCCATCGCGAGGGCGCAGCGCTGCTGCTGGGCACCACGCGCGCCGAAGTGGCCAACGTGATCGGCGGGCGACGCTTCGTGCTGGCCGACGGGCGCTTGAGCGAGCAGACGGGCGGTGACGCGAGCGCGAAGAGCTACATGCCCCCGGCTCCGGCGGCTGCGCCTGCAGCACCTGCGCCTGCTCCGCCCGCTTCCGGTTCCAACCCCGACCTGTTCACGCCGCCCCCGGGAGGGCCCTCCGCATGAACATGTTCCATTGGCGCGAGGCGTGGCGGTTGTTCCGCTCGCATCGCGGGCTGGCCATCACCGGCGTGGTGTCGCTGGTCGCGGCACTCACGCTGTGCGGCATCTTCGTGTTGCTCGATCACAACGCGCGGCAGGCGCTGCACGCCATTGGTGACCGGCGCGAGATGGTCGTGTACCTGAAGGACGATGTGTCGGACTCGCAGCTCGAAGCGCTGCAGGCGCGCGTCAAAGAGCTCTACGGCGAGCCCACGTATGTGAGCCCCAAGCAGGCCTGGGCCGAGTTCTCGGAGCAGATCGGCGATCCCGACCTGTTGTCGGGCGTCGACGACAACCCGCTGCCCGCGTCGCTTCGCGTGCGCTTGAAGCCCGAGCTGCTGAGCTTCGCCGCCATGGAGCAGGCCGCGCAGCAGGTGCTGCAGTTCCCCGAGGTGGAAGACGTGCGGTACGGCGCCGAGTACGTGCGCCGTCTCGATGACTTCTCCGCCGGCATGCGGCTCGCCACGATCGTGGTGGGCGCGCTGGTCGCGCTGGCCATCGTGCTCGTGCTCTACAACACGCTACGACTCACGGTGCTCGCACGGCGTCAGCAGGTCGAGATCATGCTGCGTCTGGGCGCGAGCGACCGGTTCATCGCCACGCCCTACGTGTTCGAGGCGCTGATCCAGACCGGCATGGCGGCCGTGGCCGCACTGCTGCTCACCTTTGTGCTGCAGCAGGCGCTGGCCGCGCGGCTCACGGGACTCACGTTCCTGCCGTGGACGTCGGCACTGGCCTTCGTGGGTGGTGCGCTGGTGGTGGCGTGGGCCGCTTCGGCCGCCGCACTCACGCGCATCCTGCGGGTGATCGGTTCGTGATGCTCAAGCGCCTGGCGCGGCTGGGACTCGTGGCGGTGTTGGCGCTGAGCGCCCTGCCATCGGTTCCGCATGCGCAGTCGGACAGCCTCGAGGCGGCCAAGCGCGCCGAGCTCGACGCCATTCGCCGACAGGCGCAGGAGAAGCGCGCGCAGGCGGGAGCGCTTAAGGGTCAAGAGACGCGTGCGATGGGTGAACTCAAGCGCACCGAGCGGCAGTTGTCGTCGACGCGCAAGCGTCTGCGCACACTGCGCTACAAGCGCGAGCGGCTGGATCAGCAGCTCGAGGTGACGCGCGCCAACCTGCAGCGCAGCATCGAGTCGCTGCGTGCACAGCGGAAGCGGCTCGCCAAGCGCATGCGCCGCATGTACATGATGGGCCCCGCGCGCGAGCTGGAGTTCTTGGTGAGCACGCGCTCGTTTGCCGGGCTCATGATGCGTTGGGACTTCCTGCAGATGGTGGCCGAGCAGGACCGCATGCTGCTCGACAACGTGCGCAGCGAGAAGGAGCACGTTGAGTCGAACGAGCAGACGCTCGAGAAGAACCTGGTCGAGGTGTCGCGCACGGCCAAGAAGACCACCGCCGAGACCGACAAGCTCACGGGCCTGCGCCAGAAGCACGCGAGCACCGTGCGCCAGATCCAGAACAAGCGTGAAGACTACGAGGCCGCGGCCGCCGAGCTGGAGCGCAATGCGCGCGCGCTGCAGGCGCTGCTCGCCCGGCTCGAGCGCCAGCGCCGCGCCGACAGCGAGAAGGCCCGTGCCGAGGGCCGCAACCCGCAGCCGTACAGCGGCGAGTTCGCGCGTGGCCAGGGCCAGCTGGAC
>JAIOPA010000038.1 GCA_021414165.1 Candidatus Eiseniibacteriota bacterium | reverse complement strand
CCGACGACTTCGCGCGTGCGCGTGTGGAGTACGCCAAGGTGAAGGAGCAGGTGGGCACGTCGCAGTTCGCGCAGCAGTCCGACCAGCGGCTCGAGAACCTCGATCGCATCGAGCGGTTCCGCACCGCGGCGGGCGCGGACTCGGTGGCCAAGAAGGCCGAGGCGCGCTTCCTGGTGGCTGAGCACTACCTGTTCAATCTGCAGCGCCCCGAGCGTGCACTCGAGGAATACCGTTCGATCGTCGACTCGGTCGATGTGAAGTCGGTGCAGGCGCGCGCGCTGAACGCGCAGGCCTGGGTGCTCGCTCGCAAGCTCGATCGCAAGGAGTCCGCCGACTCGCTGTTCTGGAAGGTCGTGCGCGAGTTCCCCGAGACCGAGGGGCAGCTGGCCGCGCGCGACTTCCTGGAGGCCGAGGGCATCGCCGTGCCGGCCAACCTGATCGTGCCGCCCAAGACCATCGCCAAGCCGGTGCTGGAGTCCGATGACGCCGAGCTCACCGACGTGCCGGACACGACGCCGGGGCTGGGCACGCGCAAGGAAGCGAGCATCCCGGAGCCGGCCGCGGTGCGCTTCGGCCCGGGTGTGAACGCGCCGTCGCAGCCCACGCTCAATCCGTCGCAACTGCGCAATCGCATGCTGCCGGATTCGCTGCGCCGGCTCATGGCGAGCCGCGATTCGCTCATTCGCCTTGCGCGCGCCGACACCACGGCGGCGGGACGTGCGCGGGTCGACTCGCTGCGCCGCGCGTTCGCGCGCCCCGACACGGTGGGCCGCGGCGCGCTCATGGCGCAGATCCAGCAGCAGGTCGCCAAGGAGAACGGAGTGGTGCTGTCGCCCGACAACACGACGCCGCCGGACTTCGCGAAGGTCGATTCGATCCCGGCCTCGGCGCTCACGGGCGCTGCAGGTACCGGCGCGGCATTGAGCAAGCCGATCAAGCTGCCGTCGGCCCCCAAGGTGACGCCGATCAACCGCAAGATGTCGCGCGCCGATTCACTGCGTGCGCGCGTGGTGGCGGATTCGCTGCGCGCCAAGGCGAGCGCGGACTCCATGCGCATCGCGATCGCGGCGGACAGCGCACGGGTGGTGTTCGAGGCCGAGCGCCGCCGCGTGGTGGCGGATTCGCTCGAGCAGGCGGCGGCCATGCAGCGCATCCGCGCGGCGGCCGATTCTTCGCGGCGCGCGAACGGGCTCGCGGATTCGTTGGCGCTCGCCAAGAAGAAGCCCGCCAAGATCAAGCCGCCGGTCGATCCCAATCTGGGCTTCTCGAGCGTGTGGTCCAAGGACGAGCCGGATAGCGTGAAGCAGGCCAAGAAGCTGGCCAAGGCGCTGGCCAAGCAGCAGGAACAGCAGCGCAAGGAAGAGGCTGCCGCGGCCAAGAAGCTGCAGCAGGAACAGAAGAAGAAGGCGCAGCCCACAAAGGACAAGTGATCTTGGCGACGACCACTCGCACGTGGCGGCAGGTGAGCGCGCGCGTGCGCACGCAGCGTGAATATGGTGCCGGCTTCCGCTGGCTCGAACTCGAGATGCCGGCGGGTTTCGCGGCCCCGGTGGCCGGGCAGTTCGTGCAGTTGCTCCTGGACCCGCCGTCGCCCGTGCTGTTGCCGCGGCCGATGAGCGTGGCGAGCGTGAGCAAGAAGGGCACGAAGCTGGTGGTCGGGTTCCTGTACGCGCCGGTCGGCACGGGCACGCAGGCGATCGCGCGGCTCGAGCCGGGTTCGACGATCGGCGTGACCGGCCCGTTGGGGCAGGGCTATCCGCTGGATGAGCCGGGCACTCCGGTGCTGGTGGCGGGCGGCCGCGGAGTGGCACCGCTGCTCATGGCCGCGGACGTGCTGGCCAAGTCGCGCCGGCGTTGCGAGTTCGTGTTCGGCGCGCGCACGGCGTCGCTGCTGGTGGGGTTGGCTGAGGCGCGTGAGCGCTTGGCCAAGCGCGGCAGCAAGCTGCACCTGGCCACTGATGACGGCACGCGCGGGTTCAAGGGCAACGTGGTGCAGATGCTCGATCGTCTGGCGCCCAAGCTCGCGGGACCGCTGGTGATCTACTCCTGCGGCCCGCACGGCATGCTGGCCGCGGTGGCGCGCTGGGCCATGGCGAACGGCGCGCGTGCGCATCTCGCCATGGAGAGTGTGATGGCGTGCGGCACTGGCGTGTGCCGCGGCTGCCCGCTGCCGCGCTCGGCCGAGGCGCGCGATCGCGTGCTGGCCACCGGGGCCGATGCCGCGCCGCTCCAGGGCAACCCCGAGTGGGCCATGTGTTGCACCGACGGCCCGGTGTTCGAGGCGCGCGAGCTCGACTGGGATCGTGTCGAATGAGCCACGTGACCCCGAAGTCGAAGCCGATCAGCGAGAAGCGCGTCGATCTGTCAGTGCGCATCGGCAAGCTGCAGCTCAAGAACCCGATCCTCACCGCGAGTGGCACGTTCGGTTACGGCGATGAATACGCGCACGTGGTCGATCTGTCGGTGCTGGGTGCGGTCGTCACCAAGACCGTCACCGTGAAGCCGCGCCCCGGCAATGCGCCCACGCGCGTGGCCGAGACCGCGAGCGGCATGCTCAACTCGATCGGGCTCGAGAACGTGGGGCTCGAGCGCTTCCGCAGCGAGAAGCTGCCGCGACTCGCCAAGCTCAAGGCCACGGTGATCGCGAGCATCGGTGGCGAGACGCCCGAGGAACTCGAGACATTGCTGGGCGCGCTCGGCAATGAGCCCGGAGTGGGCGCGTTCGAGGTGAACTTCTCGTGCCCCAACGTGGCCGCGGGCGGCGCGCGGTTCTGGGCCGATCCCGCGCGGCTCGAGCGCACGCTGGTGGGCCTGCGCCGGCTCACGGACCGGCCGTTGATCGCCAAGCTCTCGCCCGATGTGACCGACATCCGCGAGACCGCGCGCGCCTGCGAGCGCGGTGGCGCCGATGCGGTGACCGCGGTGAACACGTTCGTGGGCCTGGCGCTCGATCTGGATCGCATGCGCAGCAAGCTCGGCAAGGCCACCGGTGGCTTGTCGGGCCCCGCGATCAAGCCGCTCGCATTGGCGCGCTGCTGGGAGGCCTCGGGTGCGATCGGCATCCCCGTGGTGGGCTCGGGCGGCATCGTGAGCGGGCGCGACGCACTGGAGTTCATTGCCGTGGGCGCGACTGCCGTGCAGGTGGGTACCGCCACGTTCGTCGAGCCCGAGGCCGCCACGCGCGTGCTCGCCGAGATGCGCACCTGGTTGGCCCAGCACGGTCACGCCAAGCTCAGCAGTCTGATCGGCGCGGTCCAGGCGCCCGCGGCGCAGGAACCGGCCAAGCCGCACGCCTGACCCTTTCACCGACTCGAGGATCCCATGTCGCAGCACGCCCCGGAGTTCGCGATCGCGTTCGATACGCCCACGCTGGAAGCCGCACTCGCGTTGAACGACGCGTTGGGTGAGGGACCGGAGTACGCGAAACTCGGGCTAGAGTTGTTCACGGCCGCAGGGCCCGAGGCATTGCGCGCGTTGAAGTCGCGCGGCCGTCGCGTGTTCCTGGATCTCAAGCTGCACGACATCCCGAACACCGTGAAGGGCGCGGCGGGTTCGGCTGCGCGTCTGGGTGCCGATCTGCTCACGGTGCACGCCACGGGTGGCGCGGCCATGGTGGCGGCCGCAGTGGAAGGCATCCGCGAGGCCGGTGGTTCGACGCGCGTCGTGGCGGTCACGTTGCTCACGAGCCTCGATCCCGCGGCCATGCCGCCCGGATTCGTGAAGCCGTTCGACCTGCACGCCGTGGCTGCCGCGCTCACCGCCGAGGCGGTGGCTGCGGGCGCGCTGGGCGTGGTGTGCTCGCCGGCCGATCTCGCGGGCATCCGCGCACACTTGAAGCACGACTTCTATGCGGTCACGCCGGGCATTCGCATGGCGGGGGGCGACACGCACGATCAGAAGCGCGTCGCCACGGTGGAGAGCGCTACGCGCGATGGCGCGAGCCTGCTGGTGCTGGGCCGCGCGGTCACGGCCGCAGCCGACCCGCGCGCCGCGCTGCTCGCCGCCCGCGCCGAGCGCGACCGGGTTCTCGCAGCGAAGGCCTAGCCCTCGCTTCACTTCGCACGCTCGGCACTGCGGAACGCACGGGGGCGCTGGTGAGCGCGCGCCCGGCGCCCGGCCGGTGGCCATGGTGCGCTCGCGGCCCGCATGTGCGAACGTGCGCGGCGTTGCCCGCCCAGCGGCTGGCACGCGGCGTGCGAACGCGCACGGACCCTTCTGGGTGGGCGTGACCATTCCGTCTGTGCAGGACGAGACCATCCACGGAGGGCGCTGCACATGAAATGGGTCGTTCGCATCGTCGGCACACTGGTCGCGCTGCTCGTCCTGTCGGTGCTCGGACTGTTCATCGCGTCCAACCGCCGTGACGCGGGCCGTCTGCGTGGCAACGTCGAGATCGATCGTCCATTGGAGACCGTGTGGGCGTGGCTCTCGGAGCCCGACAAGCTCACGCAGTGGGTGGGTTGGCTCGAGGCCATCGAGCCCGACACGACCACCGTGGCCGAGGGCATCGGCCATCGCGAGTGGTGGGTCATGAACGATCCGCACATGCAGGGCAAGCTGCGCATCCCCGGTGAGATCACCGTGTGGGATCCGCCGAATCGCATCGGCGTGCACATCGCCATGCCGGGCATGATGACGGGCGACGTGCTCTACTCGCTCACCGCGCTGCCCAACGGCCGCACGCGTTTCGAGCAGGACGGCCGCTTCCGCTACGAGAACAAGTTCGCCGCGCTCATGGAGCCGCTGGTCACGCCCGACGCCATGAAGAAACTGGTCGACGACATGCGCCGGCTGAAGCAGAAGGTCGAGGCCGAGGAGTTCCCGGCCGACAGCCTCGAGGCCGAAGAAGAGATGGCCCCGGACACGACGGTCGCGAACTGATCCAATCGCCCCGGGGCGAGTGAATTGGCCACTCGCGAGCGCGAACGCTCAGCGCTTGAACAGCAGGACCACGCCGGAGATGGCGATCACCGCGCCGATCAACGCGCGCCATGTGAGGCGCTCGCCGTGGAAGCGGACCGCGAGCGTCATGGCCAGGAGTGGCGACAGCGCGGTGATCGAGGCTGAGACGCCGGCCTCGATGTAGTGCAGCGCGGTGAGCGCCAGCGTGACGCCCAGGAACGGGCCCATGAATGCGCCGCCCACCATGAACGCGGTCGCACGGCCGTCCTTCATGGCGCGGAACGTGTGCTTCACCTCGCGCTGCATCATGGCGATGATCCAGATCGTGATCACCGCAGCCGTCACGCGCACCACCGTGGCCGGCAGCGGATCGATGCCGGTGCGCAGGCCGATCTTGGACAACACCATGCCCGTGGCCTGACCGAACGCGCCCAGGAGTCCGGCGATGATGCCGTCGCGTTCGGAGCCTTCCTTGTGGTCGGCCTGTCCGGCCTGCTTGCGCGACCGGGACGTGATCGCCAGTCCCACGCCGAAGAACACGAGCAGCATGCCCGCCAGCGCCAGCGGCCCGGGCTTCTGGTGCAGGATCGGCCACGCGAGCGCGGTGGTGAACAGCGGCGCGGTGGCGGCCAAGAGCGATGCTCGTCCCGCGCCCAGGATGACCATGGCGCGGAAGTTCCCCGCATCGCCGAACACGAACCCGATCATGCCCGACACCGAGAGCGCGATGAGCGCCGTGGGTGTGGCCCACGTGGGCCACCATGCGCCCGTGGTCGCGCGCAGCGCCAGCGTGAGCAGCACGAGCGCCACCGTGATGCGCAGGCGGTTCATGACGTGGGAACCCATCCGCCGGCCCGCGGCCGTGAACAGGTTCGATCCGCTCGCAAAGCAGACGGCCGTTCCCAACGCCGCCAACTCACCCGCGTATCGAATTGCCACTGGGGTGCGTCCTCAGGGGTCGGGGGTTGGAAGTGGTCCTGTCGGGTGGTTGAGATTGGCACCACAGACTATGCCGACTCCAGCCTACAACCGAAAGTCCTTTCGCACGAACGGCTTGACGCCACGCCCCCGGGCGAGTCTCCTGCCGGGAATGGACTCGGCCCCGCGGCGTACCTTGGATGACGGACCGGACGACACGTCGCTGGTGCAGGCGAGCCAGCGCGGCGACCAGGCCGCGTTCGGACAGCTCGTGCGCCGCTACCAGCGCGCCGTGCACCGCCTGGCGTGGACGCTCACGCGCAGCCAGAGCGATGCGGACGACCTGGCGCAGGAGACGTTCGTGCGCGCGTGGGGGGCGATCGGGCGCTTCGAACTCGGGCTGCCCGTGTATCCCTGGCTCGCGCGCATCGTCACGAATCAGGCGTTCTCGTTGTTCCGCTCTCGCAAGCGCAGGCCCGAGACGAGCATCGAGCCGCTCGTGGAGCAAGGACAGCAGTGGGGGATCGACGATGACCCGGCCGAGCACACCGCCACGAACGAACGCGACGCGCGGCTGCGCGCGTGCTTCGCACAGTTGGCGCCGGAGCATCAGGCCGTGCTCGCGCTCCGGGTCATGCAGGACCTGTCGTATGACGAGATCGCGCACGCACTCGGTGTACCGGCGGGCACGGTGATGTCGCGACTGTCGCGCGCACGCGCCGATCTCAAGCGCCGCATGGCCGGCGAAGCCAGCGAGGACGCGTCGTGAGCCACGATCATCTGGCCGACGAACAGCTCTCGGCGCGCCTGGACGGGGTGCTCGATGCCGCGGACGAGGCGCGCATCGACTCGCATCTCGCGGGCTGCGAGGAGTGTGCCGCGCGGCTCGAGTCGTTCGCCGCGCTCGATGGCTCGTTGCTCGACGCGATCGATCACGACCCGGGTGACGCCTACTTCGCCGACTTCGCCGATCGCGTGGCCGCGCGCATCGCGGCCGATCCCAAGGGCGAGGCGGCGCTGGCTCGCGAGGCCGCCGGTGTGGCGGGCTCGGGTGGTGCCGCGGACGCCGATGCGCCCGTGCCGGTTGCGAAGCCACGCGCCACGAACCCGTTCGCGTGGCTGTTCACGCCGCGCGGGCTGGCGTTCGCCGGCAGTGCCGCGGTGTTGGTGGCGGCGGTGGGGCTGGGCGTGCAGTGGTATGGGCAGCGTGGGGCCGTGGTGAGCACGCTGGCGGGCAGCGTCGCGACCGAGCAGGCCGCCCCTTCGCAGTCGAGCGATCCCGCGCCGCAGGCCATGAGCGCGCCGGTCACGGACTCCATGGCGAGCACGCAGGCCGCGCCCAGCGCAGTGGCCACGTTGGACGCGAGCGCCGCCAAGGACGCCGCGCCCGGCACGAGACCCGATCGCCCCGCGGTCGCCCAGCAGGCTGCTCCCGGCACGCTGCCGCTGTCGCCGCGCGCCGAACTCGCGCCCGGTGCTTCGCGGAACGTCGCGCGTGCGCGTGAGACCGAGCGACGCAGCACTCCGGCGCCCGCACTCGCGCCGCCGCCGGTGGCCACCAGCGCACCCGCGCCCGCCTCCGCCAATGTGACGCAGCAGGAGGGCGTGGCGATGAGCGAGGTGGGGCAGTCCATCGAGTCGTCGAAGCCCAAGGCCACGAGCGCGCCCGAGGCCGTGCCGCCGCAGCCGCCAGCGCGCGCCAAGGTCACCGATGCGCTCACGCAGAGCCTGCGCGAGAACTCGCCCCTCGGGAAGTCGCTCGGCGGTGCGCCCGCTCCGGCGGCCGCCAAGCGTGACCTCGGATTCCGCGGTGGCCGTGCGGAGGCATCCAGGATGTCGCTCGATGCGGGCGTCCTCACCGACCGCTGCGGTCTGGTGCGCGATACGCGCGGCACGCCGCTCGCCGCCGCGCAGGTCCGCGTGTCGGGTGCACAGCCCGCCAATACGCGCAGCGGTGCCGATGGCCGCTACTGCTTTGACGCCGCACCCCGCGTGGGCGACACGCTCATCGAGCTGCACGTGGGCTTCGAGCCCGTGCGCCTGCCGATCACCAGCATCGCGACGCTGGCCGTGAACATGGAGCCGATCGGCACGCTGGGTGACAAGGGCGGCATGCTCACCGGGTTCGCGTCCAAGGCAGCACCCACACCCGACGTGTACGCGAGCCAGTCCGACGTCGTGCGTGCCGCCGTGACCGCGGCGCGTGCGCAGGCTGCACTCGCGGCACGCGAGCGCACGGCCGAGTCGTACGAGAAGCTCGTGGTGCTGTGGGACGATGTCGCCGAACGCACGAGTGGCGCGGCCACCTATGACGCGCGCTTCCGTTCGCTCTCGGCGCTGCACGAGGCCCACGCGATCGCACCGGAGTCGGCTCGCGCCGATCGCCTGCGCCATGCGATCGAGTCGTTCGTGGCGGCCACGCCGCGCACGTTGCCCGAGCGCGCCACCGTGCTGCGTTGGCAGCAGGAACTGCGCAGCCGCTGATCGAGGTGCGTCAACGTCACGGCACTCTTGTGCAGTGAGTCCACGCGCGTAGGGCTGCCGGAACACGCGCAGGCGCTTTTTCACTTGTCGGAACCCGTTGCCATCACGCAACCTGACCCGGCTTCACGCTCCCGGCTGCTCCCACTCCCTGACCCACGAGAGGACCACCATCGTGGAAGCCCCCCAGGTCGCACCGCTCTCGCCCGTCGACGAACATGGCCGCGCCCGCTCGCCCGAGGAGATCGAACGCCACTGGTTCGAGAAGATCTACCAGGGTGACAAGCAGAAGCAGCTCACGCTGCGCGCCGCCATCACCGGCATGATCATCGGCGCGATCATGTGCGTCTCGAACGTGTACGTGGGGCTCAAGATCGGTTGGAGCATGGGCGTGGCGATCACGTCGTGCATCCTGGCGTGGGCGCTGTTCACGTCGCTCACCAAGATGTTCAAGCTCTCGGAGTTCTCGATCCTCGAGAACAACGCCATGCAGTCGGCCGCCTCGGCCGCTGGCTCCATGACGAGCGCCGGCATCGTGAACGCGATCCCGGCGCTCTGGATGCTCAACCCCACAGCCGTGCCTCCGCAGGCCGTGCTCATCCTGTGGGTGTGTCTCATCTCGTTCCTGGGCGTGTTCCTGGCCATCCCCGCCAAGCGGCAGATGGTGAACATCGAACAGCTGCCGTTCCCCAGTGGCATCGCAGCCGCGACCACGCTGCGCACGCTGCACGCCAAGAGCAAGGAGGCCGCCGGCCAGGCCCGCGCGCTGGGTTTCGCGGGCCTCCTGGGCGGGTTGGTCGGGTTCCTGCGCGACGGCGACTGGCACGGCCGGTTCTATCCGCTCATCCCGGCCACGTTCGGCACCCAGTGGATCCAGATCGGCAAGTACACCGCCTACGAGCTCACCATGCGCTTCGAGGGCTCGCTGCTGCTGCTGGCCGGCGGTGCGCTGATCTCGTTCCGGCAGGCGTGGAGCATGTTGCTGGGCGCGAGCGTGAACTACCTCATCCTTGCCCCGATGTTCCTGGATAACGGCGACATCACGAGCCCTGCGAGCTTCCGCAACATCTCGCGCTGGTCGCTGTGGTTCGGCGTTCCCATGATGGTCACCAGCGGGCTCCTGCTGTTCCTGTTCAACTGGCAGGCGGTCAAGCGCACGTTCAGCACGCTCGGTTCGCTGTTCGGCAAGCCGGTCGACGACAGCGATCCCATGAACAAGATCGAGGTCCCCTCGTCGTGGTTCGTGGGCGGCTTCGTGACCGTGGGCACGCTCGTGGTGCTCGTGGGCCATCACTTCATGCACATCACGTGGTGGATGGGTGCCATTGCCGTGCTGGCCACGTTCTTCCTGGTCATCGTGGCGTGCCGGGTGACCGGCGAGACGGACACCACGCCGGTCGGCCCCATGAGCAAGATGACGCAGCTGGCGTTCGGTGCGATCAAGCCCGGTGACACCAGCGTGAACCTGCTCACCGCGCAGATCACGTCGGGCTCGGTGAGCCACGCCGGTGACCTGCTCATCGACTTGAAGAGCGGCTACCTGCTGGGCGCCAACCCGCGCCAGCAGTTCCTGGCTCAGTTCCTCGGCGTCGTGGCGGGCAGCCTCATCGTGGTGCCCACGTTCTTCTTGTTCGTGCGCAGCCCCGAGGAACTCGGCACCGAGAAGTGGCCCGCGCCGGCCGCGCTGGTGTGGAAGGCCGTCGCCGAACTGCTCGGCAATGGTCCCGGCGCGCTGCCGCACAGCGCGCAGATGCTCATCTGGGCCGGCGGCTCGCTGGGCATCCTGCTCGTGCTGCTCGAGCGTTGGTTCCCCAAGGCCAAGGCGTTCATCCCGTCGCCCACCGGACTCGGGCTCGCGTTCACGTTCAACGGCTTCAACTCGGTGTCGTTCTTCATCGGCTCGTGCATCGCGCTGCTGGTGGGCAAGCTGTGGCCCGAGTGGCACCGCAAGTACACCGTGGCGGCCTCGTCGGGCATCATCGCGGGCGAGAGCCTCATGGGCGCATTCCTCATCCTGCTGCAGCGCCTGCTGCCGAACGTGTTCATCGGTTAGTACGCGCCAGGTCGTACCGGCCCCCGCACGGCGTTCCCGGGCGGGGGCCGACGCTTACCGGCTGCTCGCGCAACTCACTGCGCCCGTGCAGCTTGAGCCGCACCTCGGGGGCTGTTGACGCCCCCTCGGGTAGACCCTACCCTCGCACGTCGCTTTTCACTTCTACGTACCCTGGAGCAACCGATGCGCAAGGTCCTGATCACGGGCGTGACCGGCTTCGCCGGCAGCCACCTCGTCGACTATCTGCTCACCCGGAACGACTGCGAGATCCACGGCATCTGGCGGTGGCGTAGCCGTACCGAGAACATCGAGCACCTGAAGCCCGGCCAGATCACGCTGCACGAGTGTGAGCTGCGCGACGCCACGTCGACGTACGACACCATCGCCAAGATCAAGCCGGACTGGATCTTCCACCTGGCCGCGCAGTCGTTCGTGCCGACCTCGTGGGTCGCGCCCTCGGAGTCGCTGCAGACGAACATCATGGCGCAGGTGAACATCTTCGAGGCCGTGCGCCGGCTGGGGCTCAAGACGCGTATCCAGCTCGCGTGCTCGTCCGAGGAGTACGGCATGGTGTTCGCTGACGAGGTCCCGATCAAGGAGACCAACCCGCTGCGGCCGCTGTCGCCCTACGCGGTGAGCAAGGTCGCGCAGGACATGCTCGGCTACCAGTACTGGATGTCGTGGAAGGTCGACAGCGTGCGCACCCGTGGGTTCAACCACGAGGGACCGCGCCGCGGACCGGTGTTCGTGGCGAGCGACTTCGCCAAGCAGATCGCCGACATCGAGAAGGGCCGCAAGGCGCCGGTGCTGCACGTGGGCAACCTGGACGCCAAGCGCGACTTCACCGACGTGCGTGACATGGTGCGCGCGTATGTGCTGGCGCTCGAGAAGTGCGAGCCGGGCGAGGTCTACAACATCTGCCGCGGCCAGTGCTGGACCATCCGCGAGACGCTCGACATGTTGCTCGCGCACACCAAGACCAAGATCGAGGTGAAGCAGGACCCCGCGCGTCTGCGGCCGTCCGATGTGCAGATCCTGTTGGGCGACAACAGCAAGTTCGTGAAGCAGACCGGCTGGCAGCCCGTGATCCCGTTCGAGCAGACGTTGAGTGACATGCTCGAATACTGGCGCGCACGCTGACGACCTCGGTGCCGACGACCACGCCCGACGCACCTGCGGCGGGGACGGCGCACCGGCCTCGCCGGAGTCCATTGGACCCCGGTACCGTGCGGTTGCCAGGAGGGATGTTCCGGGACGTGAACCCGAAGCCGACCAAGAACGTGTTCAGTGTCGATCTCGAGGACTGGTATCAGGGTCTCGAGATCGACATGGACGATTGGGGCAAGTACGCCTCGCGCATCGAGACCGGGCTCAAGGTGCTGCTCGACCTGCTCGATGCCGCGGGTGTGCGGGCCACGTTCTTCGTGCTCGGTTGGCAGGCCGAACGCTCGCCGCACCTGGTGCCCGATCTGGTCGCGCGCGGTCATGAGATCGCGTCGCACGGCTGGTCGCACCGCTTCGTGTACCAGCAGGGCCCGAAGCAGTTCCGCGAGGAACTGCGCCGCTCGCTGCAGCTGCTCGAGGCGCAGTCCGGGCAGAAGGTGCTGGGCTATCGCGCGCCGTTCTTCAGCATCACCAAGGACGCGCTGTGGGCACTCGACATCCTGGTCGAAGAAGGCGTGGCGTACGACTCGAGCGTGTTCCCCACGGTGAACTATCGCTACGGGATCCCGAATGCCTCGCGCGCACCCGGGTTCCTCACCACGCCGTCGGGCGCGCGGTTGTTCGAGGTGCCCTTGAGCACCGTGCGCGTGCCGGGCATGAACCTGCCGCTCGGTGGTGGTGGCTACTTCCGCATGTATCCCTACGCGCTCACGCGTGCGCTGTCGCGCCGCATCCTGGAGCACGAGGACCGCGGGCTCGTGTTCTACGTGCACCCGTGGGAGTTCGACACCGAGCAGCCGCGCATCACGCTGCCGCGCTGGCTGCCGCAGTGGACGCACTATCACCGGCTGGAGTCCACGGTCGGCAACACGCGGCAGTTGCTCGCCGACTTCCGGTTCGTGCCCATGCGCGAGGCGTTCGCGCAGCAGCTGGCCGAGGCCGCCAAGCGATGAAGATCGCCGTCCTCACGCAAGAGGACGCGTTCTATATCCCGCGCATCCTCGATCTGCTGCTCGCCGAGCGGCGCGATGTGGCGCTGGTGGCGGTCGTGCCCGGCGAACTGCAGCCCGGTCATGTGCAGCGCTATCTGCGGCTCATGGGCGTGCGTGACTTCGTGCTGCAGTCCGCGAACCTGGTGCTGCATCGCGCGCTCGATGTGCTGGCGCGCGTGGTGCGCGTGGGCCCGAGCCGCTCGGTGGTGGGAGCTGCGAA
>JAIOPA010000358.1 GCA_021414165.1 Candidatus Eiseniibacteriota bacterium | reverse complement strand
CCGCCACGGCGCGCGAGCACGATCCAGCCGTCCTCGAAGAACGCGCCCTCGTCGACCGGCTGGCTCACCGAGAACGCGGCCGGCTGGCCGTGACCGGCGCGGCGCGAGGCCACGCCCGGGTCGTCGGCGTTCACGACCGCGAAGTCCTCCTCGGTCTGGTGTACGAACAGCCGCTGCTTGGCCGCGGCATACACGTCGAGCGAGCCATGACGGTCGAGATGGTCAGGCGTCAGGTTGAGCCACGTGGCGATCGAGGGGCGCAGCGTGTCGACCGTCTCCAGCTGGAAGCTCGAGACCTCGACCACCAGCAGCCCCGAGGCGCTCACGTCCTCGGCCACCTCGCAGATGGCGCGGCCGATGTTGCCGCACACCGCCACCTCGCGGCCCGCGGCACGCAGCAGTGCGCCCGTGAGGTCGGTGGTCGTGCTCTTGCCGTTCGTGCCCGTGATGCACACGAGCGGCGCGTGGGCCGCGCGATAGCCCAGCTCCAACTCGCCCAGCACCGGCTTGCCAGCGGCACGGGCCGCCACGGCCAGCGGGTGATCGACGGCGATGCCCGGGCTCCAGATGACGAGGTCGTGCGCCTCGAGCAGGCCCGCATCGTCGCGGCCCCAGGCGAACACGACGCCGGCCTCGGCCAGCTCACGCGCGCCCTCGGGCGCGGCATCGGCCGCGCGCCGGTCGCACACCGTGACCGCCAGCCCGTGGCGGCGCAGCAAGCGCGCAGCCGCGAGCCCGCTGCGGGCCGCGCCCGCGACCAGCGCGCGCGTACCCGGGAGCGGATGGCGGGGATCGAGCGTCACTGCAGCTTGAACGTGGACAGCGAGAGCAGGGCGAGCAGCGCGCCGGCGATGTAGAAGCGCAGCACGACGCGGGACTCGGGCCAACCCATGAGCTCGAAGTGATGATGCAACGGGCTCATGCGCAGGATGCGTTTGCCGGTCAACTTGAACGACGTGACCTGCAGCATGACTGACAGCGCCTCGGCCACGAACACACCGCCCACCAGCACCAGCCAGAACTCACGCTTGATGAGCACGGCCACCACGCCCAGCGCGCCACCCAGCGACAGCGAACCGGTGTCGCCCATGAACACGTCGGCGGGATGGCAGTTGTACCAGAGGAAGCCGAGCGCCGCGCCGATCACCGCCGCACAGAACACGGTGAGTTCGCCCGCGAACGGCAGGTAGCCGGTGTTCAGGTACTGGCTGAACTTGAGATGGCCCGTGAGGTAGCACATGCCCGCGAACGCGATCGCGGCAATGGCCACGAGCCCGCTCGCGAGGCCATCGAGACCGTCGGTCAGGTTCACGGCGTTCGACGCGCCGGTGATCACCAGGATCACGAACGGCACGAACAGCCAGCCCAGGTCCACATAGAAGCTCTTCACGAACGGCACATGCGTGAGCGTGGGACCGGTGTTCGCCTCGGGCCAGATCAGGATGCACGCCGCCACGATCGCACCGATCGTGAACTGGCCGATGAGCTTGTAACGGCCGAGCAGCCCCTTCGGCAGCTTCTTCACCACACGGAGCCAGTCATCGAGGAACCCGAGCCCACCCAGCCACAGCGTGGTGCCGAGCGCCAGCCAGACCTGCTTATTGTGGAAGTTGCCGCACAGCAACACCGGGATCGCGATGGCCGCCAGCATGAGCAGGCCGCCCATGGTGGGCGTACCCGCCTTCACGTAATGCGTCTGCGGTCCCTCCTCGCGCACCTTCTGGCCCAGCTTCACGCGCCGCAGCCACTCGATCATGGTCGGGCCGAGCACGAAGCTGATGAGCAGCGCGAGCAACGCCGCGAGCGCGGAGCGCACGGTGAGGTACTTGAACAGGTTGAGGAACGACAAGCCGTGCACGGTGTGCAGGGGGTACAACCATTCATAGAACACGGGTTCGGCCTCCTACTTCGTGACAGGGATCCCCGTCAGGACATCCTCGAGCGCCGCACCGCGCGACGCCTTGAGCAGCACGACGGTCCCCGGCTCGAGGACGCCCGCGAGGGCCTCCGCGAGTGCCGGCTTGTCGGGGAACACGCGCGCCTCCACTCCCACCTCGGCCGCGCCCGCGGCGTAATCCGCCGCATGCGCGCCCACGACCCACAGCTCGGCGGCGCGGACCTCGGCGCCGACCTCGCGATGCAACTCCGCCGCGGTCGAGCCCAACTCGCGCATGTCGCCCAGCACGGCGATGCGGCGCTTGCTCTGCGGCCACGTCGACAGCGTGATCAACGCGGCCCGCATGGAGTCCGGGTTCGCGTTGTAGTAGTCCACCACCAGCGTGGCGCCCGCCGCATGCTTGATCTCCATGCGGCCCTTGAGCGGCGCATGCGCGGCAATGGCGGCCACGGCAGCCTCGGGATCGATGCCGCGCCACTTCGCCACGGCCAGCGCGCCGACGGCGTTGACCACCTGGTGCAGGCCCACGAGCCGCAGGTGCACCGGCGGGAAGCCCGCGACCACGAAGCGCGAACCCTGGTCCCCCAGGTCCTCGATGTCCGTGGCGCGCACCTTCGCGTCGGCCGCGAGCCCGTAGCTGATCACGTCGGCCTTGGCGCCCTGCACGGCAGCCATGAGCCGCGACGAATCGGCGCACACGAACGCCGGCTGGCCCTTGGCGAGCGCCATGGCGAGCGAGGCCTTCTCGATGGCGATGCCCTCGAGCGAGCCCATGTTCTCCAGATGCGCCGAGCCGGCATTGGTGATGATGCACGCGTCGGGCTTGGCGATTCCCGCCAGCGCGGCGATCTCGCCGGGATGGTTCATGCCCATCTCGACGACCGCCGACAAGTGCCCGGGACGCAACTCCATGAGCGTGAGCGGCACGCCCCAATGATTGTTGAGGTTGCCCTCGGTGCGCAGCACCGGGCCCTGCACGCCGAGCACCGCGGCCACCAACTCCTTGGTGGTCGTCTTGCCCGCGCTGCCGGTCACGCCGATCACCCAACCGCCCCAGAGTTCGCGCAGCTTGGTGGACAGCTTCTGCAGCCCCACCGTGACGTCGTCGACCAGCACCATGGGCCCGAGCGGCAGATGCGCGATGCGCGGATGGATCGCGCGCGCGCACAGCGCGGCACCGGCGCCCTTGGCAAAGGCCTCATCGAGGAACGCGTGGCCGTCGGTGTTGCTGCCCGGCAGCGGCACGAACAACACGCCCGGCACGACCTTGCGCGTATCGAGCGTGGCGCCGGTGATGCCGCTCTTCAACAATGCCTCGCGCGCGATGGGATCGCTGGGCACGTCGTGCACCACGAGGTCGCCACCCGCCCACTGCGCGAGCTGCACCAGCGTGACCAGCGGCGTCGCGGGCGCGCTCACATGGCCCCCGCGCCGGTGCGGCCGGCCAGCAACTCGCGCGCGACCGCGCGATCGTCGAACGGTAGCACCTGCGTGCCCACGGTCTGCGTGGTCTCGTGCCCCTTGCCCGCGATCAACACCAAGTCATCGGCACGCGCGGCCGCGATCGCGGCCGCGATCGCGGCGCGACGATCGAGCACCACCTCGAGGCCACGGTCCGGCGCACCCGCCACGATGTCGGCCGCGATGGCCGCCGGATCCTCGCTGCGCGGATTGTCGTTCGTGACCCAGGCGCGATCGGCGAGCCGTGCGGCGATGGCCCCCATGATCGGGCGCTTGCCGCGATCACGATCGCCCCCACAACCGAACACCACGAGCACGCGGCCATGCGTGTGCTCGCGGCAGGCGGCCAGTGCGCGCTCGAGCGCATCGGGCGTGTGGGCGTAGTCCACCACCACTTCATAGAGCTGTCCCGCCACCACGCGCTCGAGCCGGCCCGGCACGCCGCGGCTCTGCTCGAGCCCGCGCACGGCATCGGCGGCACTCACGCCCAGCGCGCGCGCGGCCGCGAAGGCGGCGGCGGCGTTCCACGCGTTGAAGCGCCCGAGCATGGGCAGCGCACAGGCGTGCTCGGTCACGAGCCCGCCCGCGGATTCCGCGAACACCAGTGCCAACCCATTGGGCTGCGGGTCGATCCTGGCCAGCGCCACACCATCGCGCGCGCCGACCGCCGTGCGCGAACCGTACACGCGCACGTGCTGTCCGCCGCGCACCGCGGCCGCCAGCACGTGGCTGGCGCTCGGGTCGTCGGCGTTCACCACCGCCGTGGCGCGCTGCCCGCCACCATTGCGGCCGTCGAACAGCATGAGCTTGGCGTCACGATACGCGTCCATGGTGCCGTGATAGTCGAGATGGTCCTGCGTGAGGTTGGTGAACACGCACACGTCGCAGTCGAGCCCGTACGTGCGGCGCTGCACGAGCGCGTGGCTGCTGGCCTCGAGCGCGACCGCGCGCACCTGCGCGTCGCGCATGCGCGCGAGCAGCGCCTGCAGTTCGGGCGCCTCGGGCGTGGTGAACGCCGACGGCAGCGTCTCGCCCGCGATGCGGATCCCGGTGGTACCGATCACGCCGACGCGCGCGCCCACGGCCTCCAGGATGCTCTCGCACAGATACGTGGTGGTGGTCTTGCCGTTCGTGCCGGTGACCGCGATCACGTCCATGTTGCGCGACGGATGGCCATGGAAGCGCGCCGCCGCCTGCGCCAACGCCAGCCGCGGCTCGTCGACCTCGACCTGCGTGACGCCCTCGACGGTGAGCCCCGCGGGCCCGATGACCGCGACCGCACCGGCCGCCACCGCCGCGGCGGCGAAGCGCGCACCGTCGGCGTTCACGCCGGGCAGCGCGAAGAACGCGTGCCCCTGCTGCACACGACGGCTATCGAGCGCGAGCCCGGTGACCTCGCGGTCGAGTGGACCGCGCACCTGGCGCGACTCCACCTCGGCGAGGAGCTCGCGCAGGATCACGGTCGCCGCACCCGGGCGGCGATCGGTGAGCTGAGCGGAGCGGGCATGCGCTCGCTTCTCGGCGCTTCATCACTGGCCGGCGCACACCACAGGCGGCACGGGCCACCCAGCGGCAGCGTGGAACCCGCCGAGGGCTCCTGCCGCGTCACGAAACCATTGCCGGTGATGCGCACACTCACCTCGCGCAGACTCAAGCGGCGCACCGCCTCACGCACCGGCAGGCCCACGAGGTCCGGCAGCGAGCGGCCGATGGAATCCTGCGGCGCGGCCAGGTAGGCCAGCACGACGTCGCCACGCTCGATGGGCTGACCGGCCGGCGGCACCTGCGACAACACGCGCGGCCCCTGCCCCTCGAAGCGCGCCCGCAGACCGTACTCGGCGAGCCGGTGCTCGGCCGCGCGCGGCGGCAGCAAACGCAGATCCGGAGCGGTCACGGCCGGCACGGTGGGTGGCCGCATGGCGATGGCGGCATTGGACACATCGAAGCCCGGCCACGCCATGCGCTGCAGATCGAGCAGCACCTCGCGGAACACCGGGGCGGCGACCTGACCGCCGTAGTACTGCGAGCCGCGCGGCTCGTCGATCACGACCACGCCCACGAGGCGCGGATGATCGGCCGGCGCGATGCCGGCGAACG
The DNA here is from genome assembly GCA_021414165.1 of Candidatus Eiseniibacteriota bacterium. GTDB lineage: Bacteria > Eisenbacteria > RBG-16-71-46 > RBG-16-71-46 > RBG-16-71-46 > JAIOPA01. Next base: position 15,271 of record JAIOPA010000358.1, on the reverse strand, counting down.
AGGCCAGGTACATGCCACGGCCATAACCCTTCACCGCCGCATCGTACTTCTGCGCGGTGCCCGTCTTGCCCGCGACGCGCAGGTTCGGCAGGCGCGCGCTCGTGGCCGTGCCGCTGTCGACCACGGCCATGAGCATGTCCATGAGCGTCGACGTGGTGTTCTCGGAGAACACGCGGTGCGACGGCTGCGGCGTGCCACGGCGGATCTCGCGGCCCGCGGCGTCACGCACGGAGCGCACGAGCAACGGCTCCATGAGCACGCCCCCGTTGGCGATCGCGGCATAGGCCAGCGCCAGCTGCAACGGCGTGACGGTGACCTCGTGACCGATGGCGATGGTCGGCGTGGACCGCGGCTGCCAGGCGCGCACCGGACGCAGACGGCCCGCGCTCTCGCCCGGGAACTCCACACCCGTCATGGTGCCGAAGCCCAGCGCGGTGGCGTAGCGGTACAGGCGGTCGGCGCCCAACTGCAGCGCGAGACGGCCCATGATGATGTTGCTCGAGTTCTGCATGGCGCCCGAGAACGTGAGCGACTCATGCGCATGCGTGTCGTGGATGACACAGCCCGGCACCAGTTCAGCCGCGCCACTCGAGGCGGCCTCGAAGCGCTGCTCGGGACGCGCCAGGTGTTCCTCGAGCATCGCGCCCGCGACCACCACCTTGAACGTGGAGCCGGGCTCGTACTGGTCCGTGAACGTCCAGTTCTTCGACTGGCCGGCCTTCAGGTGTGGCGCACACGCGGCCGCGAGGATCTCGCCCGACCACGGGTCCACGAAGATCGCGAAGCCACGCTTGGCCTTGAGCGAATCGACCGCGCGCGACAGATGGTGTTCGACGATGGCCTGCAGGTCGGCATCGATCGTGAGCTCCAGCTCCGCGCCATCGCGGGCCGGACGGCCCTCGGCGCCCGGGAGCTTGAGGCTCATGCGCGACGAACCCGTGGGCACGAGCGTCGTCCAACCCGTGCGGCCACCCAGGAGGTTCTCGTACTGGTACTCCAGACCGTCCACGCCCACGTTGTCGAGGTTCGTGCGGCCCAGCACCTCGGACGCCGCGTCCCCCAGACGATAGAAGCGCCGCGTCTCGTCCTCGACCACGATGCCGGCGACCTTGGCCTCGCGGATCGCCTGCCCCACCTCGGGCGGCAGATCGCGCGCGATCCACGTGTAGCTCTTGAGCCCGCGCAGGCGCTTCGCGAGCTTCGCGGGCGTCTCCTTGGTGACCGGCGCCAGCGCCTTCACGGCCGCCGCGATGTCGGTGAGCTGCGGCGGGTACACCGCCACCTGGCTCACCCCGAGGTCATGCGCCATCACCTTGCCGCGGCGGTCCGTGATCACGCCGCGCTTCGGGAGGATCTTCTCGTGGTGCTGCTGATTCTCCCGCGCGCGCGCCGCGAAGTGAGAATGCAGCACCGTCTGCAACGTGGCCACGCGTGCCCAGAGACACACGAGACCGATAAAAAGACCGGCCGCAGCCAACAGCACCCGACTCTTGCGCAACTCCCTGTGGGCCAACTGTTCCCTCCTTGGAACGGTGGTTCACGCAGACCACCGACCCACTGGCGCGGTGCTGAGGCGCGGCCGGTACACCTGCCGAACGCCGATGTGTTGACGTTCGAATCAGTTCACATGTCGTCCCCGTGCCATCGCTTCCGGCACGAGTGACTGGAGCGCACGGCCCGCCGAGGCGAGCAGCGCAGGCGAACCCGACGGGTTCGCGGGGACTCCGTCCTCCTCGAGATAGTCCGACGGCAACCACACGACCTGGGCAGCATCGCCCGGGCGCACGCCGGCACTGAACGCGAGCGAGCCCACCTCGGCACGCGTCGCCGAGCGATCGAGCTGCGCACGCGTCCACTCCAACTCGTTACTCGCCCGCTTCAGGCGATCGTTCGCCTGGCTCGCGCGAACCGAGAGGCTCGCGACGGCGGACTGCTGCCAGACCTCGAGCAACAGGATGACCAGGAGCACGATGCCACCGGCGACGTGCAAGGGATTGATGCCCCGGGACTCCGGGACACGCCACGTAGGAGCGGAATGCCGCCAGACACTCTTCATCTCGGCTTCCTCCGGAAGGCACGAAGGCGCGCACTGCGCGCGCGGGGGTTCTGCTGCTGTTCCGTTTCCGAGGGCACGACCACCTTGCGGGTGAGCTCCTCCCACGGGCCTGCTGCAACTGCTTCTGCCATCGGCGGCAAACGCCGCGACGTCGTGGTGGCCGGACCCCGCAGCGCATGCTTCACGCGCCGGTCCTCACCCGAGTGGTAGCTGAGCGTGACCACCACCCCACCCTCGGCCATGGCCTCGGGCAGCCACGCGAGCGAACCCTCGAGGTCGGCCAGTTCATCGTTCACCCAGATGCGCAGCGCCTGGAACACCGGCGCAATGGCACCCGCGCTACCGTCACGCAGCACACGAGACGCGATCGCCGCCAACTGCGCGGTGGTCGCGAGCGTGCCGGCCTGCGCGGCGGCCACGATGGCGCGCGCGAGCGGACGCGACGCACGGATGTCGCCATAGGTGTAGAGCACGTCGGCCAGCTCGGACTCGGTCACGTCCAGGAGGCGCTCGGCAAGCGTCTCGCCACGGCTCATGTCCATGCGCAGGTCCAACGGGCCATCGAAGCGGAAGCTCATGCCGCGCGCCGTGTCGTCGATCTGCGCCGAGGACAGGCCGTAATCGAACAGCGCGCCGCGGAACGGCTCGCCCCCCATGGCCGCGTGGGCCTGGGGCAGGTCGCGGAACGTGCCGTGCACGGTGGTCACGCGATCCCCGAAACGCGCCAGGCGCTCGCGTGCGAACGCGAGCGAGCCGAGGTCGCGATCGTTGCCGAGCAGCCGCACACCGGGATCGGCGAGCAGCAGGGCTTCGGCGTGGCCGCCATCACCGAGCGTGGCATCCAGATAGAGTCCGGGCCCGGGCGCCAGGAACGCGAGCGCTTCGCGCAGGAGCACCGGCTCATGACGCGCGCTCACACCCGTGGCCCGCGGCGGGATGCGCCGCATCAAGCAGATCGGAGGCCGTGGGCCAGCAGCACAGCCGCGATTCGCAGCCGGCGATCCGGAACACGTCGCGCAAGTAGCGCGACAGCCCGCACATCACGACCGTGCCCGAGTGCGCCTCGAAGCGCACGAGCGCGTCCGCGAGACGCGGGACGAGTCGATAGTCCACGTGCAGGAGCTGCGAGCAGTCGACGACCAGACGGGCCACGCCACGGTTCGCGAGATCGTCGAGCACGCGCTCGATCCCCCGCTCGGCGGACAGGTCGACCCAACCGCGCAGTGCGAGCAAGCCGACGCGACCCGCGGGGCGCTCATGGACCTCCAGTCGCGCCGCGGCGCCATGACGGCCCCGCGTGAACTGGAGATTCATCGCCACCGACGTGCGGACATCCGATGTCCCGGTCGTCGCCACCATCACTCGCCTCCCAGCACCTTCTCACCCAATGCATCGTAGTCATCCGTGTTGCCGACCAGCGCGTCCTGGAACCGCTCCGGCGACCAGATCTCGATGCGTCCGACCTGACCATGCAGAATCGCATCCTTGCGAAGGCCTGCATGGTCCATCAGTGACGGTGTGATCGTGATGCGTCCTTGCTTATCCACCGCCACCTTGCTTGCACCGACCAACGCCGTCCTCGCGAACATGCGCTGGTCCTTGTTACCCGTCGACAGCTTCTGCAGCAGTTCCTCGAGCCGGCCCCAGTCCTCCTGGGCGTACAGCCAGATGCAACCGTCGAGTCCGCGCATCAACACGAAATGCTTGAGGGGTTCGTCGCTCCCGTAGACTTCGCGCATATCGCTGGGCACGACGACGCGGTTCTTGTCGTCGATCGAGTAGTTCTGCGTGCCCAGGAATGTCGCCATCTGCCGGTTGCTCCATGGGGCTCCACTACGTCCCCGATCCTACCACTTTTCCCCACGGCTCCCCACGGGGGCGCACAATAGGTCCCACGCCTTGCGGGGTCAAACGAAAAAATGCGCTGGGCGACGAAAAGCTATTGCACTTCCGTGCAGTGCCTTCGTGGCCGCGATCGGCGCAGTCAGAGCTGCGTGGCGGGTGTCACCGCGAGCGAGTCGTACATCGCCCAGTCGATCCGATAGAACGAGTACACCGCCTCCCCCGGGCGAGACACACCCAGGTTGGGCAGCGACGCGTGACCGAGCGGCACGAGTGCCGAATGATACGGACTGCGCGTGAGCAGATCCCACGGCACGGGTGCGCGATCGACGAGGAAGTCCGGCCGCGAGAAACGCGCGAACTCGAACTGCGCGATCGCGTCCTCCTGCGGCATGCGCTTCAACACCGGCACCATGTCGGGACTCACGAGTCCCGCGAGGTCGAGCACACGACGATGTCCGTAGTAGCCGAGTGCACCGATGTCGGGTGCGGCCACCACGGCATCAGGTTCGGCGTGCTTGTCGAACCACTTCCCCCACGGGATCAAGCTGGCCTCGAGTCCCGCGCTGAACGACGTGACCTGCGGACGCACGACGCGCTGCCAGACGATCAGGTTCTGCGCGAGCGCGAGCGCGGCGATGAACGCACCGGCGACGAGCGCGAAGCGTGCATGACGCGCGAGCGCCTCGCTCGTCTCGGCCTGGCCCGTGCGCGTGATGAACGCGCGGTCGAGCGTGCGCCACGCGAGCCACGCCAGCACCGGCAGCAACGGCACCAGGTAGCGCGACAACACCGGCACGCCCCGCACGGCATACAACAACGGCACGGCCACGATCCACACCCACGGGAGCAAGCGCACGGCCGCGCCCTTGGGCGGACGCGCGCCACGCACCGCACTCACCACGAGTGCGGAGACGAGCAGCAGGAGCAATGCGCCATCGGTGGTGGCCACGATCGCGCCCTGCCGGAACAACTGTTCGGCGCGGTAGTCCCACCCCACCCCACCGGCGGCCTTGGCCGCGAGCGTGTTGGGCCAGAACGTGCCGAAGTAGACACGCGCGAACACCAGCCAACCGCCCTCGACGAGTAGCGCGGGCCACAGCCCCGAGAGCGCGCGCTTCACGCCCTCGACCGGGCCGTGATCGATGAGCAGCAACACGCCCCAGAGCCCCAGCAGCACGGTGCACTCCGGACGCGTGAGCGCCGCGAGTGCCCAGAGCAGTGCCGCGATGCGCGGCTTGGAACCCCACGGCTCGGTTGCCGTGAACGCCACCAGACCGCCGAGCACGAGCACCACCGCGAGCGGCGTCTCCATGCCCGAGAGGCCCCAGCGCAACTGCCACGCGTGCGCCGCCCACACCAACGTGGAGAGTGCGCGCAACCACGGGCTGCCGATCGTGCGCTGCACGAGCCGCCACCACAGGAGCAACGCGCCGAGCATGGCGAGCGCGCCGAGGATCTTGGAGGCGAGCAGGCCGTCGATGCCCACGGCCATGAAGTCCGCGAGCAGGAACACCCAAAGCGGGCTCGTGCTGCCGTACACCCGTTCGCCGGCGTTGAACACGAAGCCGTCGCCGGCGGCCACGTGACGCGCGTACTGCAGATGGATGAACGTGTCGTCGGTGATGTAGCCGCGCAAGGGCCACGCGAGCACCGCGCACAACAGGATCGCGACCACGAGCAACGTGCGTTCGAAACGCGCCTCGGGGGTCGGGGTCATGCGCGCGTCCCTGCCGGCGGCAACGTATCGAGTGCACCCGCGAGCTGTGCCGCCAACCGGTCGCGGCGGCGCTCGTCGAGCCAGACCGGCCGCGCGCTGACGGCGCGTTCACCCGCACGCCAGCGCTCGAGCTTCCCGGCCAGGGTGCGCACGAGGCCCGCGCGGTCGCCGGGTGCGAGCTGCACATGCCCCGCACGCGTCACGAGCGCGCCCGCCTCATCGCCCGCCGGGAGCAGCGCCACGATCGGACGGCCACTGTCGAGGTACTCGTACGTCTTGCCCGGCACCATGGTACGGAACCCCTCCCCTCTCGGCTTCCACAGGATCAACACATCGGCCGACAGTTGCAGCGCCCGCGTCTCGGCATGCGGCAGGGGGCCCGAGAGCTGCACCAGATCCGCGATGCCGAGCGCCGCCACGCGGCGCGGCCATTCGTCGTCATACGGCCCGGCGATCTCGACACGCAGGTCCCGGCACACCGCCGGATCCTGTGCCGCCAGATCGCGCACGGCCTCGAGCAGTGTGCCCGCATCCTCCATGAGCGACAACATGCCCGTGAACACGATGCGGAATCGCGGCTCGTGCGTGGCCGGCATCTCGGGCACGCGCGCGGCCGGCTCATAGCCATTCGGCAGGAACAACAAGCGGCGCGGCGCATCGCGACGGGCCGCGAGTTCATCGTGGTGCGTCTGCGAAGCGGCCAGCACGAGATCGGCGTTCGCGAGCACGCCGGACTCCTGTGCGCGCAGCCGCGCGCCATGCCAGGGCGTGATGGGCTTCTTGAACGACAGGCCGATCCACGGGTCACGGAAGTCCGCGACCCACGGCAGGCCATTCGCACGCGCGAGCGGCGCCGCGGCCAGATGCACGCTGTCGGGCGGCGACGACGACAGGATGGCGTCGATGCCACCCTGCGCGATGCGGCGTGCGGCCACCTCGCGCGCCTTGCCCGCCCAACCGATGTACGAGTCGGGCTGCAGGAACAGATCGGCGAGCGGACGCAGCAGCGCGAAGCCCGCGGTGGAACGGCGTCCGCTGGTGTGGGCCGCGCGCCGCATGCGCAACAGCGTGGCCAGCCCGCTACCACCCGGCACGCGCAGGATCTCGGTGCCCGCCGGCACGCGCGCGGCGAGCGATTCATCGCGCACCCAGTAGTCGTGCTCGCCCGCGCACACCACGGTGCAGGCCCAGCCCTGCTGCGGCAGGTACTGCGTGAACGACAGCACGCGATGCACCCCACCGCCCGCGAGCGGCGGGTAGAAGTAGGCCATGACGAGCAAGCGCTTCATGCGCGCTCCATGGCCGGGAGCGCCCGGCCGGCGGCGAGGGCCTGGAACCACGACTCGATGCGCGCCAGGTTCACGTGCCAATCGCCGCGCGCCTCGATGACGCGCGCATTGCGCTCCCGCGCCTGCGCACACCACGCGGGATCCTCCAGCGCCGCGAGCACCGCACGCGCGCAGCCCTCGGCATCGCCGGGCGCGAACAGCCGCGCGCCATCGCCGTCGGCGACCCACTCGCGATTGCCCTCGATGTCGCTCACGACCGGCACCGTGCCCGACGCCATGGCCTCGAGCAGACTCTGCGATGTGGAATCCGAGAGCGACGCGGACACCACCACCTCGGCGCGCGCGAGCCAGCCGGCCATGTCCTCGGGGCTCACACGGCCCACGAAGCGCCAGCGCCCCGCGGGCAGCGTGCGCGCGGCCAACGCCTCGAGTACCGCGCGCTGCGAGCCCTCGCCCGCCACGACCAACGTGGTGTCGGGCCTCTGCGCCATGACCCGTGCGGCGGCCGCGATCACGGTGGGCAGGTCGTATACCGGCTCATGCATGCGCACCGATACGATGAGCCCGGGTGTACGCTCGCCGTGCGGACGGAAGCGCGCGCGATCGACACCCCACGGCAGCGCGCGCACCGTACCGGGCCGCGCGCCAGCGGCCACGGCGGCTTGCGCCAGATTGTCGGCGTCGCACAGCACCAGCTGCGCGCGCGACAACGCGAAGCCCGCGCGCAATCGCGCCAGCCCGCGCGCGCCGAGCAGCAGGTCGCTGCCCCACGCGGCGATCGACAGTGGCCGGCGGCCGGCGGCGAGCCGTCCCATGAGTCCGTAGTTCGGCACGAAGTGCGCGTCGATCAGATCGGGCGCGAACTCCGCGAGCGCGCGCTCGAGTGCGGGCACCGCGAGCGGATAGCGCAACGCACCGGGCAATGCGCTCGAGGGCAACCGCACCACGCCCGTGAAGCCCTCGGGTGCCGGCTCCAACGAGAACAACCGCACGTCGTGACCCCGCGAGCGGAAGTGCTCGACCCAGCGCGTCGTGTGCACCACCGAGGCATTGCCGAGCGTCGCGATCCTCATGACAGACCGCCTCGCTTGAACCGCGCCAACGCCTGCAGCCAACCCGGCGCATGACGCGCATCGAGCACGCGGACCGGATACGTGAAGCCCTCCGCCCCCAGCGACTGTTTGAACGCAGCCACGAACGGCAGACCCAGGCTCGCGCCCAGGTTCACGCGGCGGCGGCCCTCGGCATGCGCGCGCAGGGCGATCTCCCACACCAGGCGCAGGAACGCGCTCGAGCGGCGCGCGCGCGGATGCGTGCCGGCCCACCACAGGAACGTCTCGTGCGCGCCTTCGAGCGTGAACGTGGCCGAGGCCAGCCCGGCCGCCGAGCGCAGCGTGTGCAGCCGCGCCACCGCGCCGTGTGCATCGCGCGCGCGCAGGAGCCCGGTATACAACTCGAGCGGCAACGGCCGATGCCCGGGCCACTGCTTCGACTGCGCCGCATGCAGCGCGTAGGCCTCGCCGAGCGCGAGCGGCTCCTCGGCATACGTGTAGGGCAACGCCATGGCCTGATCCAACGCCTGGCGCTGCTTGCGCGCGATGCGTGCGCGGCGTGCCTCGAGCCCTTCGGTGAGCGGCAGCACGGCCGTCTCGACCTCACGCACCCCGCCCGCGACCACCGCGAACGCCGCTGGCTCAGGCGCGGGTCCCTCGGGCCGGTACAACGCCCACGTGCCGCCCGCGACCTGCTCGCTCGCCGCGAACTGCTCGAACGCCGGCGCGAGTGCGGCATCGACCCGCGCGTGCGCACCGGGCAGCGCCAGCGGTACCCCCGGCAGCATCATGGGCAGCGCGTGCAGCTCACGCCACGGTCCACGCTGCGTGCGCATGAGTGGCGCACCACCCACGAGCCGGCCGTTCTCGAGGTGCGCGAGCACGCGCCACGAGAAGCCCGGCAGCGCGCCGGCGAAGGCCTGCCACAGGATGGGGCGATGCGCCGGTGAGGCCGACGGATCGGCCTCGAGCAGCGCATCCCAACCGGCCGGGACATGGTCGAGCACCGCGGCGGCCCGCTCGCTCACGACGATCTCCGTGGTCTCTTAACGCAGCACGACCACGCGCGAGGTGCCCTCGGCACCACCGCCACGCACGCGCACGAAGTAGATGCCCGGGTCCACCTGACGCTGATCGAGGTCACGGCCATTCCACACCGCCGAGCCATTGCCCGTGACGCGGAACCGGTGCACGAGTCGGCCGTTCAGGTCGTACATCTCGCCCTCGTACTCCGTGGCCTGCCCCTTGATGCGCAGATTGAACCCGATACCGGTCAGCCACGCCGGGTTCGGATACAGCGTCACGGTGAGCGACGGCAGCTTGGGCGCCGGCGGCGGGATGTAGTCGGGCTCGAACGAGTTCACGCCCGAGGCCGTGCCGATCCACACCGTGCCATTGGGATCCACGAACACGCCACGCACCGAGAGGTCCGCGAGCGGCGAGTTGGTGGGCGTGTAATCGACCGGCAGCTGCCCGCGGCGATGCACGCGCAGGCCGGCATCGGTGCCCACGTACACCGAGCCGTCGGGGCCGGTGTCGATCGGATGCATGCTGGCCAGAGACGGCGGACCGGCGATGGCGAGCGACGAGGCGAGCGAACGGTCGGACGCGCGGAAGCGGCGCAGACCCTCGGCCGCGAGCACCCACACCGAGTCGCCGTGGATCGCGACACCGAACACGTCGATCGCGCCCGCCGCACTCACGCTCTGGATATCGAGTTCGCTCCCCAGCGTGCGCGGCACGCTGAACGCGCCGAGCCCCTGCTGCTTGAAGCCGACCCACATCTCGTTCGTGCCCTGGGCCAGTTCGAGACCGCGCACGAGACCGTTCTTCACGCCCGGATAGTTCGGGCCGTAGTTGCGGATGAAGTTACCGCTGCGGTCGTACACGTCGACGCCCTGCGGATCACCCGTCGCACAGCTCGTGCAACCGATGCGGTCGGAGTCGAGACCGAACCAGATGCCGGCCTGCCCGCCAGCCGTGGTGTCCGCCGCGGCCGCATGGATACAGGTGTGCAGGTGCGTCGTGTCGGAGTTCGTGCTGGTGAACTGCTTGTTGATGAACACCGGCGGGTTCACATCGTCGTCGAACGCCACGAGCGGTCCGGCCCACATGCCGATCCACTTGCGGTCCTGGAAGTCGACCACCATGCCGCCCGGGAACGCCGCGTTCGAGAACGTGGTGTCGCAGGCATTACCTGAACAGCTGATCCCCGCAGGGAAGTTACGCCAGACGCCATCGCGCAGTCGCGACACGCCCTCGCCGTTGTACACGGCATACACCGAGCCGTTCGACCACGCGACATTGCGGCAGTTGTTGCCCACCGGGCCCGGAGGCGTGCGCGACACCCACGTGGGGCTCGCCTGCTGCTGCAGCACACCGCCCGCCGAGGCGAACGCGACGCCATCGGGCGCCATGCCGACCTCGAGGTTCGTGGCATCGCCGTTGTCCGTCGAGGGCGAACCGGCCAGCTGGCCCCACACGCCCGCGGGGCTGCGCTGCCAGGTGCCGTTCGTGGTGGTCGCCAGGATCACGCCGCTGTCGTCGCGCAAGCGGCGTACCGACGACGACGTGGGCGGGAAGTCACTGATCCAACGCGACAGTGGCGTGAACCAGCGGAAGCTGGTGAACACGTTCTGCGCGGTGTTCTGCGGATTCTGGCCGCTGGCCAGCCCGAGCAGGTCGCGCCCGTTCGTGGCGATGCCCACGATGTTGTACGCCGGCCCCACCGGCAGGCCCGTGTTGATGAGCTGCCAGGTGGCGAGCCGCTGCGAGAGCCGCGCGAGGTGCACGCCCTTCGGCGAACTCACGAACATGGTGTCGCCCGTGATGCAGATACCATTGATGCGGTCGTCGATGAACGGCGACGCCGTGCCACGATCCGGGATCGAACCGGCGATCGTCTCGCCGTCCCACACGGCCAGACCACGCGTGGTGCCGATCCAGATGGTGTCGCCCTGCGCGCGCAGCACGGTGACCGTGTCGCTGGGCAGGCCGTCGAACGCATTGATGAGCGACCAGCGGCCGTCGGGGTCCAGACGGCTGATGCCCTTGCCCGGCACGCTGCAGTACAGATTGCCGCTGCGGTCGAACGTGATCGCGTCGACCCGGTTGCTGGCCAGCCCGCTCGGCTCACGCGTGATCGACGACCACTGGTCGAGCGCGCGCGAATAGCGCAGCAAGCCCGCCTCGCGCGTGGCCACCCAGACGGTGTCGCGCAAGGGGATCAGGTCGGTGCAGGTCTTCATGCGCAGATAGGTCGCCCAGCGGCCCTGCGCCAGCACGGGCGAGACGATCGCAGCCAGAAGACCCATGGCGAGCAGCATTCGACGAAGCATGATGGTCACTCCAGGCGGCCCAACAGGTCCAACAGACGGAGCTTCCAGACCATCCACGCAGCTTCGTAGATGATCTTCTTGTTCATCTTGGAGACCCCGGCCCGCCGGTCCACGAACACGATCGGGATCTCCTTGATGCGGAATCCGCGCTTCCAGCACCGGAACGACATCTCGATCTGGAAGCCATAACCCTCGGTCTTCACGCGATCGAGGTTCACGCTCTCGAGCGCGCGGCGGCGGAAGCACTTGAAGCCACCGGTCGCATCGGCGAGCGGCATGCCGGTGACGATGCGCGTGTACACGTTCGCCGAGTAGCTCAGGATGAGGCGCGACAACGGCCAGTTCACCACCGTGACGCCGTGCAGGTAACGCGACCCCAGCACGATGTCGGCGTCCTTCGCGGCCTCGAGGAAGTCACCGATCGCATCGGGATCGTGCGAGAAGTCGGCGTCCATCTCGAAGATGTACTCGGCCCCGTTCTTGAGCGCGTAACGGAAGCCATCACGATAGGCCGAGCCCAGTCCCATCTTGCCCGGACGCTGCAGCAGATGAACGCGTGGCGTCTTGGCCTGCCACGCCTTCACGAGGTCCGCGGTGCCGTCGGGCGAGCCGTCATCCACGATGAGCACCTCGAGCCCGAATGGCAGCGCGAGCAGCCGCTCGAGGAGCGTGTCGATGTTCTCCCGCTCGTTGTAGGTGGGGACGATGATCAGCTTCTCCATCAGGCCGGATTCCCCTCCTCGCTCACCACGGGTGCGGCAGCGGCACGGCGGCCCAGGATCACCCCCATGACGAGCAGGCCGATCGCGAGCAACGCCGACACGATGGACACCCAGAAGCCCAGCGTGAACGCGGCCGAGCGGAACTCGAACACGACCTTGTGCTGGCCGGCCGGTACCGCGACACCGCGCAGCACGTGATCGGCGCGCAGCAGCGTCTCGGGCTTGCCGTCGACGGTGACCTTCCAGTCGGGGTAGTACAGATCCGCCAGACGCAGGACCGCCGGGCGCGACGCATCGGTCTCGATCTCGACGCGGTGCAGGCCGTACTTCGTGATGTTCGCCGTACCGACTGAGTCGGCCTCACCCGACGGGATGCCCGGGTCGCGCGTGAGGTACGTGTGCGCCGCGATGTTGCGCTCGACCGCGGTCACCGAGTCGATGACCGCACGGCCCGTGTCGGGCACCACGGTCCAGGCGCCGATCATCATGGCGCGCGGCATCGCGAGCCGGTACTCGTACACCACGCCGGCCGAGCCCACGTACACCTGCTTGAGCGCGTCATACCAACCGGTCGGCACGTCCTGCGGCGAGATGGGCCGCGAGAACACCCAGTAGCGCGCATTCAACAGCGCGAGCCACGGCAGCTGGTACAACGAGCGCGTGTCGTCGAGGTCCTGCCACAGCTTGGTCTTCGCCGAGTGACGGCCGCCGATGACGGCGATGCCGAAGCCGGCCGGACGGTTGTCCTGGAACCACTCCGACTCGGGGAAGAACGCGCGGAAGCTGCCCGTGGGGCCGGCCTGCTGCAGCCAATCGATGACGTCGTCGCGGCCCGTGTCGAGATTGCGCGCGACGGGATCGCCGATCGTGGGCTGCATGACGGTCTTGCTGACCGGCCACAGTTCGAGGAGCAACAGTGCGAGCACGCTCACCGACGCGAGCGCCACGGGGAACTTGCCACGGCGCGCGAACCACGCGATGCCGATGACGGCGAGCCCCAGGAATGCCACCTTGGCGAGATCGCCCGAGAAGTTCTGGAACGCGACGCGCGCGGCCTCGCCGGGATACTGCGGGTTCACGCCGAGCGCCATGTTCACGTACCAGGCGCGCAGGCTCTCGACGCCGAACAGACCGACCGCGCCGAGGATGGCGAACAACACCAGCAGCACGGTGAGCACGCGATCGACCAGATCACCCTTGCCACGAGCGGCGCCCGCCGTGATGAGCGCGCCCCACCCCCACGCCGCCGCCATCGCGGTCGCGAGCTGGAACAGCACCAGGATCATGACCGGGATACGGAACTTGTTGAACATCGGCAGGTGGTCGTAGAGGAAGCCGTAGAGCGGGAAGTGCTTGCCCAGCGACACCATGAGCGCGAAAGCCGCCAACACGCCCACGAACACCTTGGCCGACAGCGGCCCCTGGCCCTGGCCGCGCGCGAGCCAGCCGCACAGCGCGAGCAACGCCACGATGACGCCGATGAAGACGTTCGGGTAATCCGTGAACGGCATGCCGCCCCAGTAGGTGCCGCCACCGAAGCCCACGAAGTTCGGGAACACCATGCTCGGCAGTTCGTACGCCGCCATGCTCCACGACGTGGCGTACGCGAGCGGCGCACCGCCCGTGGCCGACGACGCGCGCATGGAGTACTGCGCGTAGTCGCGCAGCGGCAGGTTGTACACACCCGCGATGCCGAACGCGAGCGCAGCGGCGCCGCCGATCGCGAGCGCGCGCAACGCGGTGTCCTTGAGCGTGGCCGGCTGACGGATCGCGAACAACAGCTGCACGAGCGCGTACAGGCCCACCGCGATCCACGTGTAGAAGCAGACCTGCACGTGACCGCGCAGGAACTGGAACCCGCCGGCGAGCGCCAACCATCCCAGCTCGGTCCACGTGCCGCGCCGCATCCAGCGCGCTGCGAGCCACAACATGAGTGGCAAGTACGCAGAGTCGACCAACTGCGAGCCGTGGCCGTGCGAGCCGACCGCGATCAGGTTGGGCTGGAACGTGAACGCGACCGCGCCCAACAGCGCGCCCTCGGCGCGTGCCCCCCACTCACGTGCGAGCAGGTACGCGAAGAACGCGCCCAGGAAGTAGTACAGCAGCATCCAGGTCATCTCGGGCAGCGGCAGCACCTTCTGCACGAGCGCCAAAGGCCAGTCGGGCGGATAGATGAGCGGGTTGTAAGCGCCCGAGCCGTACGACGGCATGCCGAGGAACGTGTACGGGTTCCACAGCGGATACACGTGATCCTTATAGAGCGACTGCTCGCCCATGCGCACGAACCCGAGCGGCGCGGTGGCATCGGGCGACACGAACGTGCGGCCCTCGAGCGCGACCTCGTGGAAGAAGATGATCGTGAGCAGCGCGAGCAGCACCGCCACCCACGACGTCGTGAGCGTGATGCCCTTGCGGCTCGGTGCAGCCTCGGTCTTGCGGCTCATCGCGTCGGGTCTCTCCGGGTCAGGCGGCAGCGAGCCGCGCGTCGATCTCGGCCACCATGCGGGCGGCGAGCACATCCCAGTCGTGCGGCCGCGCGAGTGCGCGGCGGCGGACCGGGTCAGCGGTTCCGTCCAGGGCCACGCCGAGCGCATGCGCGAAGCCCTCCGGACCGCGGGCGAACAGCAGGTCGGGTGCGGACTCTTGCAGGTCCAGCAGTGGCGTCGTGAGCACGGGCAAGCCGGCCGCGAGGTACTGGTAGACCTTGTTCGGATTGATGCCCTGCACGAACGCATCGTCCGCGCGGAACGGGATCAGCCCCACATCGAGCCCCTGCATGTAGGCGGGCACCTCGGCGTACGGCCGCGGGCCCAGCACCGCGACGCCGTCGCGGCGCGCGAACTCGGCCACCGCCGCGTCGGTCGCGGGCGTGCCGGGTCCCACCAGTACCACGGTGCCCCCGCGCCGGTTCCGGCGCAGCGCCTCGAGGACGTCGAAGTCCAGGAAATGCGAGAGCAGCCCCACATAGCCGATCAACGGCCGGGGCAGCGCCGCAAGGTCCGCGGGCAGCGCACGAGGTGTCTCGAAATGCGCCATCTCGACTCCGTTGCCGAGCAGGATCAAGGGGCGATCGGTCTCCGCGGCCAGGGTGCGGCGGTAGAATTCGGAAACGACGAACACCCCCTGTGCCTGCGCGAGGGTGCGCCGCAGGTAGGGCGCCGCCCACTCGGGGGCGCCGGAGAACTGCAGGGGGTGGTCGTTGAAGTCATAGAGTACCAGCTTCTTACGGAGCCGCGAAAGCAGTCCGGGCGC
>JAIOPA010000315.1 GCA_021414165.1 Candidatus Eiseniibacteriota bacterium | reverse complement strand
GGCCTTGGCCTTGGTGAACGCCAGACGCGGCCGCGCATCGAGCGAATCGACCAGCGCCTCGGCGTAGCGCGCCACGCGCAGCAGGCCCGCGCCATGGATCTTGTCCCACGTGTCGCTGGGCTTGTGGTAATCCGCGTGCGAGCCGGTGAACAGCGCGAGCACGGGGATGTTCTTCTTGTAGAACGACTGGTGGTCCGAGGGACCGTAACCGTCCTCGCTGGTCTTCAAGTCGAAGTGCGCCTCGCCCACCGCCGTGTTGGTGGCGGTGACCATGGCCGGTAGTGCCGCGGCGGTGCCCACCCCCATCACCTGGACCTTGTTGTCGCGCAGACGGCCCACCATGTCCATGTTGAGCATGGCCTCCACGGATGCCAGAGCGGGCGAAGATGCATCGGTGAAGTGCGCCGAACCCACGAGACCGATCTCCTCGGCACTGAACGCGCTCACCACGAGGTCGTGCTGCGGCTTCCAGCCTTTGCGCGCGCGTGCGCCCAGACGCTCGGCCACGGTGAGCATGGCGGCCACACCCGAGGCGTTGTCGTCGGCGCCCACGTGTGGCTCGTGCGCGTTGGGGGCCAGCGACGACGGCCCGCCCATGCCCAGATGATCGTAGTGCGCCCCCACCACCAGCGTGCGCGTGGTGTCGGCACCGCGCAGGCGGCCCACCACGTTGCGCGTCTCGGCGCGCGTGCGCTTGATGTTCACCGTGAGCCGCGCGCTGTCGGCCAGCGCGAACGAGCGCGGCGCACGGGCGTTCTCGATGGCGGCCTGTGCCGCGGCCAGCGTGGTGCCGTTGGCGGCGAGCAGCGCGTTCGCGGCGTCCTCGCCGATCCAGGCGCCCAACAGACCGCTGGTCATGTAGCCCTCGCCATCGCGAGACGGCGCACGGACGGGCTCGCCCGCATGATGCTGGGGCCCGTTCACCACCAGCAGGCCTAACGCGCCATGCTCGCGCGCATTGATCGCCTTGGTGCGCAGGTCGGCGAACGGCGTGTTGAGTGAGCCATCGAACTTGCTCAGGCTGTCCATCTCGCCCGGCTCGTTGGTGAGCACCAGCACGAGCGCATCGTGCACGTCGATGCCGGCGTAGTCGTCCCATTCAAAGCCGGGTGCGGTGATGCCGTAGCCCGCGAACACCACGCGCGCATGCGCGCTGCCGTTGTTCGAGAACCCGAGCGGCTGCAGGGCGTCACCCAGCGCGAACTCGTGCCGCGTGGTCCGTAGCTCGCACGGCGGCTCGGCCACCACACCGGTGGTCACATCGAACGGCTGGAACCACGTGCCGTTCTCGCCCGCCGGTTCGAAGCCCGCGCCCTTCATGCGCGCCGCGATCCAGTGTGCCGCCGAGTCGATACCGGCGGTGCCGATGCCACGGCCCTGCCAGCGCGGATCGGCGAGCGTGCGCACCAGTGCCTTCACGGCCAGCGTGTCGCGTGCGGCGAGCTTGACCGGCTTGGCCTTGGCCACGGCCGTGGCCGCATGAGCTACGCCCGGGATCGCCATGCAGGCCACCAGCACGAACACCGCATACCACCGCTTCATCGCGAAGCCTCCCAGTACAACCGCAGGCCCTTCAACGTGAGGCCGTCGTCCACCAGATCCACCGTCTCGCACTCCGGCGCCACCAGCCGCGCAAGGCCTCCGGTCGCCACCACCTTCGGGCGGCCGCCGAGTTCGTTGCGCATGCGGCGCACGAGCGCGTCGACCAATCCGGCGTAGCCCCACAGCATGCCCACGCGCAGGTTCTCGGCGGTCGTGCGCGCCACGGCCTTCTCGGGCTTGCGCAGTTCGATCGTCGAGAGCCGTGCGGCGCGGCGGAACAACTCATCGGCGCTGGTCATGAGCCCGGGCGAGATGGCCCCACCCACGAACGCGCCCTGCTTGGAGATGCAATCGAACGTGGTCGCCGTGCCCAGGTCGATCACGATGCACGGGCTGCCGTGCAGCAGCTTGCCGGCGAGCGCATTGGCGATGCGGTCCGGGCCCACCGAGTCGGGCTCGGTCACATCGAGCCGGATCGGCGAGGTACGCGCCGAGACCTCGAGCGGATCGCGCCCGGTGAGTTCGCGCAGCGCCTCGGCCCACGCGCGCGTGGCCGAAGGCACCACCGAGCACAGCACGCTCGGGCTACCGGCCGCACCGGTGCGCAGCATCTGCTCGAGCATGAGCCGCACCTCGTCGGTGGTCGAGCGCTGGCTCGAGATGCGCCACGACTGGTCGAGGTCGGCCCCCAGGAACGAGCCCACCACGGTGTCGGTGTTGCCCACGTCGACCGTGATCAACGGTCCGGTGGGCGGTGCCTGCTTGCGGCGCGGGGCGCGGGCGGCGGTCATTTCTTGTCCTCATCGTCGGCGTCGGAGTCGGACGCCCATTCGGCCTCCGCCAGCTTCTCGGCGGCCGACTGCTTCTTGGCCACGAAGAACGACAGACCGACGCTCAAGAAGTACAGCGCCACCATGGGCAGGCCCATCACGACCTGCGCCGAGATCACGTCACCCGGCGTGATGAGTGCGGTGAGCACGAAGATCACGATGAGCGCCACACGCCACTGCTGCAGCAGGAACATGGGCTTCACCAGGCCGATACCGGTGAGCAGCATGGTCACGAGCGGCAGCTGCATGAGGATGCCGCAGGCCAGCGCCATGTTGTACACGAACTCCAGCAGCGACGAGAGCCGGATCTGCGTGAGCACGCCCTTCACCAGGAACTGCTCGAGCACGTGGATCACCAGGGGCACCACGTAGCCGTAGGCCGCCCATGCGCCGAGCGCAAAGAGCACCATGGAGCCGATCGCCAGATACGGCACCCACGTGCGCTCGCGCTTCAAGAGGCCCGGAACAATGAAACCCCAGATCTGCCAGAACACGACCGGCAGCGCGAAGCCGATGCCTAGAATGAACGACAGCTTGAAGCGCTCGTTGAAGCCCTCGAACGGCGACAGCACGACCGCGGTCTTCACGGTGCGCGCGATCAGGTCCTCCAGGATGCGCGGCGCCAGCACCCAGCCGCCGAACATGCCCACGGCCACGGCGAGCGACGACTTCCAGAGCGCCTTGCGCAGGTCGTCCAGGTGCTGCAGGAACGGCATGGCCCCATGCGACTCCTCGACCTCGTCGGGGTCGACGTAGTCCGGATGATCGGGGTCCAGCTCTTCCTGGGGCGGCAGGTGCGGATTGCTCATGCGACGTCACATCCTTCCGTGGATGAGTCCTGCGTAGACGTGTGGACATCTCCGGCGATCACGATCGTCTCGGGGCCCTCGGCCAGCTTGAGGACGAGTCCTCCATCGGTGTCGAGCCGCACGGCGGTCCCTTCGACCGGTCCGGACGGCGTGCGCACCGTGATCCATTGCCCCCAGTGTGCCCCCCAGCGGGTCCATTCGGCCAGTACGGCCGCGCGGTCACCCTCCTGGAGTTCGTTCCACAGGGGTTCGAGCCTGTTGAGTACTTCGGCCGCCGCGTCCTCCAGCGTGACCTCGGCGCCCGCCAGCTTGAGCGAGGTGGCCAGACCGGCCAGTTCCGCCGGGAAGTCCTGGGCCGTGTGCGCCACGTTGAGCCCGATGCCGATGACCACCGCATCGCCCCCACCCGGCGCGCGCCGCACCTCGCACAGCACTCCGGCCAGCTTGGCGCCGCCCACGAGCACGTCGTTCGGCCACTTGAGCCGCGCCGACTTCACGCCCAGCGCGTGGGCCGCCTGCGTCACCGCGAGCCCCGCGGCCAGCGGGATCACGCCGGCCTGGCGCACGTCGCAGCCCAGTCGCAACGCGACCGAGAGCGCCAGCCCCTTGCCCGGGGCGTGCGCCCACGAACGGCCCGCCCGGCCACGGCCGGCGGTCTGCTCGAGCGCGATCACGGCCGCACCGTCGCCCAGCGTGGCCATGGCCTCCCACGCGTCGTCGTTCGTGGACGCGGTGGTCTCCCGCACCAACAGGCGCACGCCGGCCTGCCGCGTGTTCAGGCGGGCCGTGTAGCGCGCACGATCGAACGGGTCAGCCAACTTCCTCGATCTCCAGGCTCAGGTCCAAGGCCGGCGCCGAATGCGTGAGCGCGCCCACCGACAGGTAGTCCACACCGGTCTCGGCGTAGCCTCGCACGGTCTCCAGGTTGATGCCGCCCGAGACCTCGAGCTCCGGCCAGCGCTTGGCACCCTCGCGCACCCGCGGATGATCCGGCGGGTTCTGCGCGTACCAGCGGTCCACCTCTTCGACGCAGCGCTTGACCACGTCGACCGGCTGGTTGTCGACCAGGATACGATCGACCTCGGGGCGCAACGCCTCGCGCAACTGGTCCATGGACTCCACCTCGACCTCGAGCAACAGGTCGCGGCGCGTGCGCTGGATGCGATCGATCGCATTCGTGAGCCCGCGCGCCGCACGGATGTGGTTGTCCTTCACGAGGTACATGTCCCAGAGCGCCAACCGGTGATTCTGCCCACCGCCGCAGAGCACCGCGTACTTCTCGAGCAGCCGCATGATGGGCGTGGTCTTGCGCGTGTCGAGAATGGCCGCACCCGTGCCGGCGATGGCATCGACGTAGCGCCGCGTGAGCGTGGCGATGCCCGAGAGCCGCATGACGAAGTTCAAGGCGGTGCGCTCGGCGGTGATGATGCTGGCGACCGAACCCGTGACCGTGGCCACGGCCGTGCCCGGCTCGATGAACTGCCCGTCCTTGGCGGTGGCCTTGAACTTGAGCGTGGGGTCCTGCAGCTCGAACGCCATCTTGGCGAGATCGATGCCCGAGACCACACCGGGCGCCTTCACCACCATGGCGGCGCGCGCCCCGATGTTCGCGGGCAAGGCATTCAAAGTGGTCACGTCGCCCGTGCCCACGTCTTCCTGCAGGGCCAGGCGCACCAGATCACGGTAGCTATCAAGCATGCTCAGCGGTCCTTTCCGAACCGGCGCTTCACGTTGCGGGGCTCGCGCCCCGGCCGCACGTGCGTCACGGCGTCGCCGGCATCTCCTCCGGCTCGCGCACGCGCGATCGATTCGCGCACATCGTCGATACGGTCACGCAAGCTGGCCGCGCGCTCGAACTCCAGCGCACGGGCGGCCTCCAGCATCTCGCCCTCGAGCTGCGCCAGCAAGCGGTCGGCGTCATCGCCCAGGAGCACGGCCGCCTCGGCCTTGCCCTCGGCACGCCCGATGGAGTCCGCCACGCCCGTGGCGCGCATGATCTCGTCGCGCGTCTTCAGGATCGTGCGCGGCGTGATGCCGTGCTCCACATTGTAGGCGGTCTGCTTCTCGCGGCGGCGGTTCATCTCGGAGATCGCGCGCTGCATGGAATCCGTGAGCTTGTCGGCATAGAAGATCACGCGACCGCCCGCGTTACGCGCTGCACGGCCGGCCGTCTGGATGAGCGAGCGCTCCGAGCGCAGGAAGCCCTCTTTGTCGGCATCGAGGAAGGCGACCAGCGACACCACGGGCAGATCGAGACCTTCGCGCAACAGGTTGATGCCCACGAGCACGTCGAAGTCGGCCAACCGCAGCCCGCGCAGGATCTCGACGCGCTCCAGCGCATCGATGTCACTGTGCAGGTAGCGCACCTTCACGCCCATCTCGGTGAGGTAGTCGGTCAGGTCCTCGGACATGCGCTTGGTGAGCGTGGTCACCAGCACGCGTTCTTTGCGCGCGACGCGTTCGCGGATCTCGCCCAACAGGTCGTCGACCTGGCCATCGATCGGCTTGATCACCAGCTCGGGATCGATGAGCCCAGTGGGCCGGATGATCTGCTCCACGATCACGCCCTGCGACTTGTTGAGCTCGAACTCACCTGGCGTGGCCGAGATGTAGATGATCGGGCCGACCAACTTCTCGAACTCGGGGAACTTGAGCGGACGGTTGTCGAGCGCGCTCGGCAGCCGGAAGCCGAAGTCGACCAGCGTCTGCTTGCGCGAGCGGTCGCCCTCGTACATGCCGCCGATCTGCGACACGCTCACGTGGGACTCGTCGATGATCGTGAGGAAGTCGGCCGAGCCATCGGCTTTGCGCGGGAAGTAATCGAGCAAGCAGCCCGGCCGCTCCCCCGGCGCACGCCCCGACAGATGCCGCGAGTAGTTCTCGACGCCCGGGCAGCTGCCATGGGCGGCCAACAACTCCAGATCGAACTCGGTGCGCTGCTGCAGGCGCTGGGCCTCGAGCAGCTTGCCCTCGGCGCGCAGCACGGCGAGCCGCTCGCGCATCTCGGCGCGGATGCTCGAGAGCGCCGCCTTGATGCGATGCTCCGGCGTCACGAAGTGCTTGGCCGGGTAGAGCGCCAGCCGGTCCATGGTGCGCATGGTCTTGCCCGTGACCGGATCGACCGTGGAGAGACGCGTGACGACGTCGTCCTCCATCTCGATGCGCACGTTGAAGTCCTCGTAGGCCGGCTTCACCTCGACCACGTCACCGCGCACACGGAACTGGCCGCGCGACAGGTCCAGATCGGTGCGGCCGTACTGGATCGCCACCAGTTGGTCGAGCAGCTCGCGGCGGCGGAGCGGCGCGCCGTTGCGCATGTCGATGCGCATGCCCTTCCCGTCCTCGGGCGTGCCCAAGCCGTACAGGCACGACACGCTCGCCACGATGACCACATTCTCGCGCTCGAGCAGCATGGACGTGGCCTGCAGGCGCAACCGGTCGATGTCGTCGTTGATGCTGGCGTCCTTGGCGATGTACGTGTTGGTGCTCGGCACGTACGCCTCGGGCTGGAAGTAGTCGTAGTAGCTGATGAAG
>JAIOPA010000013.1 GCA_021414165.1 Candidatus Eiseniibacteriota bacterium | reverse complement strand
CGCGACCGCGTTACCCGCGCTGGCCTGGCCAGGGACACCCGGCAGGTCAACAAACGCGAGCGTCGCGTTGTCGAAGTAACCACCCTCGTTCGTGTTGCAGCCGAGGGAGATCGCGAAGCGGAAGCACTGCTGCTGGTGAGCCAGGAAGAAGCGCAGCGAATCCGGGATACCGCTCGGATTCGACGTACGGAGCGGCGTGCCGTTACCGATGAACGGCTCGAAGTCCGTGAAGCACTGCGGCTCAGGGTTGAAGACGATGAAGCCAGGGAAGTTCGGCTGGCCCCAGATCTTCGCGCCGTTCTGCTGCGTCGCCGGATAAGACTGCGAGCCGAAGGCCCACGTCTCGCCCGAGAACTGCAGGTTGAACATACCAGCGTAGATGTCGTACCAGATGATGATGTCGTCGCTGGCGGCCGCGATCGTGGCAGTGATGCCCATCGAGTTCGGGATGCCAGGGCCAGCCTCGAGGAGGTTGACCGTCGGCGACATGATGCTGTGCGAGATCTCACGGAACGCCGTGAAACGCGAATCGCCCGCGTTCTCACCGTCGTCGTGGTTACCAGCCGTGATCACCAGGCCGCCGATGTTGCAGACGCGCGCCGGCGAGTTGGCAGGACCACAGAGGTCGTTGTACGTGAGGTTCGCGAGGTTCTCGACGTGCATGTACTCGCCCGGGGGCTTGCCCGTCGAACGCCAGTTGTTGACGGTGTTCACGCCCGGAGGCGCCGCGCCGTCGAACCGGTTGTCGATCGAGTTCACACCCGACTGCTGAGCACCTTCGAAGCTACCGATCACCGTGGGCGCACCAGCGCCGACCGTGACGGTGACATCGTCGACGAGCACAGCGCCGTAGCCGAACGACGTGTAGCCCGAGTTACGCGTATCCGAATCCGCGAAGCCGCGGTTCGTCTTGACGCGGAACACCAGACGCACGTTGCCCGAGGTCGCCGGCGAGAGGATCGAGGCGATGTTGCCCGCCGGGATCGTCACCGACGCCGACGGCGTCGCATCGAGGGTATCGGCCGGGTTGTTACCCGCAGCCCGGAAGATCTCGTAGTACGTGTTGCCCGCACCGAAGACCTTGAGGACTTCCGAGAACCAACGACGCTGCTTGTCGTACACCGGACGCGTGGTGCCATCCGAGTAGACCGCGGCGGCATCGTTGACCGGGGCGCCGACGTACACCATGAACGAGTCCTGCGGAGCGCTCGCACCAGCGGCAGAGCTGCTGATGAAGTTGCCGGCCGTCACGGCGAGCGGATCGCCATGGAACCAGCCCGTACGCGTGGCGGCAGCAGTACCGATGCTGGTCGACATGCGCGTGCGGTACAGGAACGACACGGTCAGCGACTGGCTGCTCGAGATCGCGATATCGCGATAGAGCATCTGGTCGATCTGATCCGGGTAGCCCGGGAAGCGGTTCGGCGAACCACCACCACCAGCGATCGCGTCGTGCAGACCCCACACGGCGTACTGGTTGTACGGGTTGTTCGTGGCAGCGTCGACGGCCGCGTTGTCGCCATGCTGACGCAGGCCACACCACGCCGACTTCGTGCCCGACAGCGGCGTCCACGGCACAGCAGCGCCGGCGTTCTTGCCAGCGTCGTCGTGCCAGATACCGGTGACGCCGAACGTGCGCTTGGCCGAAGCATTCTGGCTAAGCACGTAGTTGGCGACGTTACCGTGATCGAGAGCCCACCACGGACGATTGTCATCCGTCAGGGTCAGACCGCCGGCAGAGTTGTACTGACGGTGCATCGGCCACCAGCCCTGGAGCGAGTCCGCGGCCTGGATACCGACCGAGTTGTCCCAGTCCCAGTAGGCATTGGTGGGATCGACGACACCCGGGAAATACGAACCAGTGAAGATGTTCCAGTAGTTATCGGCGGCGGTGTGATTGGTGAAGGACTTGCCGACGTAAACCGTGTCGGGATCAGGGCCAGCAGAGACGCTCAGGCGAGCGGCACGCGAGCTCAGGATCTCCTTCGCCATCTTCGCATTCACCAGCTTGATACCGAGGTCATCGGTCTGGGCGAATGCGCTTCCGGCCACCATCGCGGCTGCACCCATAAGGAGCAGGAACGCGACGAACGGCTTCTTCATGTGACTACCTCCATCGTCGCAATGCATGGGCAATGCGAAGTCTTCCGAAGTTACGGATTGCGAGCGAGGTGTCGCCAAAAACAACCTCGGAGGCTCGTGGTCTAGAGCATTCCTAGGCTATGGCTGCACGAACGAGCCGATCCCCCCTTTCCGCTGTTCGAATCATCCGTTAGGCAGTTCAGGATGACGCGAACCCATGGTGTGTGTATCTCGGTCGTGAGCGCTTCGTGCGAGCAGGCGCTGCCACCTGACACGCGAGACGAAGCACCGCGGATGTTATGAGGTGCATTGAGGGGCGGAGGGAACGATCCCCAGTACCCCTGCACGGGACAAAGGCTAGGCGTGGTTCAGGCCTCTGTCAACCCGTTTTTCGCCTTAGGACAAGTCCTGAGGTGGCAGTCAACGCACGGAATCACAACGTTCTGCCGGTTCGGCAGGGTCCCAGAGCCTGTCCCCGGCGCCTGGAATCGACGTTCGGAGGGAACCACCGGGCCGATATGTTCCGGCACCACTCTGGTGTGTGGTCCATGTGAACGCGGTTCAGCGCAGCGGTCCGGTCCCTGCGCGGTGAGCGGCCAGGGCCTCGGCCGCGACCTCGGCGATGGTGGCGCCGGCCTGCTCGGCCACCGATCGCACCGATTCGAACTCCGGGACCGCGCGTTCGGTGCCGTCCGGGAGCGTGGCGATCTTGAGCCGCACCCAGCCCATGCGGGTCTGGACCTCGGC
>JAIOPA010000314.1 GCA_021414165.1 Candidatus Eiseniibacteriota bacterium | reverse complement strand
CCCATCATCAACCCGCAGGGGAAGATCGACATGGATCCGCTGATCCGTGAATGCTTCTTCTCCATGCTCATTGGTTTCACGTTCCTGTTCGCCTGGCTGCAGAAGCTGCGGGTGCGCGTCGCGCGCCTCGAGCGGCGTTTTGCAGCCGAGGTCTGAGGACTCGCTCATGGACCGCAACTGGGTGGTGCTCGGCGTCTCGCTACTGGTGTTCGGCCTGCTGTTCGTGTGGGTCCTGCGCCTGGAGCGCCGTATCAACGACATGGAGAAGCGATGAACCTCAAGATCGTCATTGCGATCATTCTGCTGGCCGTGGCCGGCGTGGTGGGTGTGTCGAGCTTCAAGCGCACCATGACGCCGTACATCGGCTTTGCCGAGGCGCGCACGGCCAGTGGCTTGGTGCAGGTGAACGGCAAGCTCGCCGACAAGAACTATGTCTTGAAGACCGAGGAGCAGTTCCTGCGCTTCAACCTGCAGGACGAGAAGGGTGACGTCATGCCGGTCGAGTACCGCGGCGTGATCCCCGGCAACTTCGATCAGGCGGTGAGCGTGGTGGCCATCGGCAAGTTCGCCGGCAACCACTTCGAGGCTCAGCAGCTGCTGGTCAAGTGCCCGTCCAAGTACCAGGCCGAGGCCGACAAGGCCGCTGCGGCCACCAAGGTGGCCTCGTGAGTCGCGCCGCTGACGGCGCGAACGTGGCCGGCATGAACCGCACCGAGCTCGGCGCCACCGCAGCACTGGTGATCCCGGGGCTCGTGCTCGGCATGGTGTTGGTGCAGACCGGCACGCTCAACTGGGGACAGGTGAGCTGCTGGATCGCGTTCCTGGCTGCACTCACGGCGGGGTTCGGCTGGTTGGCCGCACTCATGGGCCACGAGCGCGGCGAGGCCATTGCGCGTGGCGCGTATCGCACGCAGCTGCTGGCGCTCATCGGTGGCGCGGTGTTCCTGTGGTACATCCTGTTCAACCACCAGTTCCAGTACCAGTACGTGCACGATTACTCGTCGCGCGACATGCCGGGGCACTACGTGTACGCGGCGTTCTGGGGTGGGCAGGAGGGCACGTTCCTGCTGTGGGCGTTGCTCACCACCGGTCTTGGCATGGTGGTCATGCGCAGCAAGCATCTGCTGTCGCAGCCGGCCATGTTCTTCCTGAACCTGCCGGTCATCATGCTCACGTTCGTGAGCGTGGTGCGCGGGCCGTTCCTGGCCAGCAAGCAGGCGTACACCGACGGCGTGGGCCTGAACCCGCTGCTGCAGGACTGGTGGATGACGATCCACCCGCCGATCCTGTTCATCGGCTTCTCATCGTTCGTGGTGCCCTTTGCCATTGCATGCGCCGCGTTGCTCAAGCGCGACTACGACGGCTGGGTCAAGCCCGTGCTGCCGTGGGTCGTGTTCTCCACGGCCATCCAGGCCACCGGCTTCATCATGGGCGGCGTGTGGGCCTACAAGGTGCTGGGCTGGGGCGGTTACTGGGGCTGGGACCCGGTCGAGAACGGCTCGCTCATCCCGTGGCTCGCCAACGTGGCACTACTGCACGGCCTGTTGGTGCAGCGCGTGACGGGTTCGCTGCGCCGCACGAACTTCGCGCTGGCCGTGTTGGCCTACGCGCTCGTGCTCTACGCCTCGTTCCTCACGCGCAGCGGTGTGCTGGCCGACTTCTCGGTGCACTCGTTCGCGGCCAATGACGACTGGCATCTGCCGTTCGGTCTGGGCGGCTTCCTGGTGGGCATGATCCTCATGTCGACGCTCACCGGATTCGGTCTGCTGATCTCGCGTCTGTCCGAGATCCCCAAGGCCCCCGAGCCGCTGGGCGCGTTCTCGCGCGAGTCGTTCATGTGGCTGGGCCAGTTGGTGTTCATGCTCATGTGCGCGCTGGTCGCCATTGGCATGAGCGCGCCGCTCATCACGCGGCTGTTCGGCCCGCCGAGCAATGTGCAGACCGACTACTACAACCTGGTCAACGCGCCGCTCGCCATTGCCATGGGCATCCTGCTGGGCATCGCGCCGCTCTTGCGCTGGCGCCAGCATGAGCCCGAGGCCTTCGTGAAGGCGGCCATGCCGTCGATGATCGTGGGCCTGTTGGGTGGCGCGATCGCGGCGTTCGCCGGCGTGCGCACGCCCATGCCGCTGCTCATCATGTTCACCATGAGCTTCGCGCTCGCCGCCAACACCGCGGTCACGTTGCGCGGCTTCAAGGCGTCGTGGAAGCACGGCGTGGCGTATCTGGGCCACATGGGCGTCACGGTGCTCATCATCGGCGTGATCGCCTCGAGCGGCTATGGCGTATCCGAGCAGCTGCAGCTGCCGCGCGGCGAGATGCGCAAGGTGCTCGGCTACGACCTCACGTTCCAGGGCATGAAGATCGACACCGACGGCAAGGACCACGCGATCATCGCGGTCGGCTCGTCGGAGCGCGACTTCACGGCGAACGCCAAGT
>JAIOPA010000313.1 GCA_021414165.1 Candidatus Eiseniibacteriota bacterium | reverse complement strand
CAGCACGAGTTTCGGCGACAGCGCACGCAGGCGGTCGGCCAGGGCATTCGCGTGGCGACGGCGGTCATGCACGCGGGACACGATGGCATCATCCAGCCCTGAACGCGAACGCCCCAGTGAAATACGGGCTTCTGCGAGTCGGCGAGGCAGGGCCTCGCGGAAGGCGTAGGCCGTGCGGGCCCGGGCGAGCCGGTCGCGCGACTGCTCCAGGAAGCCCTGCATGGCCCCGTCCAGGCGGTCGCGCAGGTCGTCCGTGAGCTGGTGCCAGTGCGAGAACACATCGCGCACGCGGCGGAAGCCATGCTGCTTGAGCAACGATTGCAGTTCGCGCCGCAGCCGCTCCAACTGGTTCCGCACGCGCGCGCCCATGCGCTGCTGCACGGCTTCCAGCCGGTGCTTCATGTCGCGCGCGTCGCGTACCGCCAGCTCGGCGGCGTTGCTCGGCGTGGCGGCGCGCACGTCGGCGGCGAAGTCGGCGAGCGTGGTGTCGACCTCGTGGCCCACGGCCGAGATGATCGGCGTGCGGGCACCCGCGATGGCACGCACCACGGGCTCTTCGTTGAAGGCCCACAGGTCCTCGATCGAACCACCACCGCGCCCAACAATGAGCAGGTCGGCCTGGCCCCAGCGATCGAAGCGCTGGATGGCGGCCGCGATCTCGAGTGCTGCGCCCTCGCCCTGCACCTTGACCGGTGCGAGCACGATGCGGATGCCGGGCCAGCGGCCACGCAGCACCTTCACCACGTCGCGCACCGCAGCGCCCACGGGTGACGTGACCACGCCAATGGTGCGCGGGTAACGCGGCAGCGGCTTCTTGCGCGCTTGATCGAACAGGCCCTCGGCGGTCAGGCGGCGCTTCAGCTCTTCCAACTGTGCGAGCAGCGCGCCGATGCCGGCCGGGCGCATCTGCTTGATGATCAGCTGGTACGCGCCGCGCGGCTCGGACACGCTGATCTCGCCGACCGCCTCGACCTCGAGGCCGTCCTTTGGCGAGAAGTGCAAACGCATCGCGCTGTTGCGGAACATCGCGCACG
>JAIOPA010000312.1 GCA_021414165.1 Candidatus Eiseniibacteriota bacterium | reverse complement strand
CGGCCGGGCGTCGAGACGGTGGCCAAGATGGGCGGGCTGCACCGCTTCATGGCGTGGGACGGCGGCTCGATCCTCACGGACTCGGGCGGCTTCCAGGTCATGAGCCTGTCGGACTTGAACAAGCTCACCGAGGAGGGCGTGGAGTTCCGCTCGCACCTCGATGGCTCCAAGCACATGTTGTCGCCCGAGCAGGCCATTCGCGTGCAGGACGGGCTCGGCACCGACATCGCCATGTCGTTCGATCATCTGGTGCGTCTGCCCGCCACACCCGAAGCGGTGAGCGATGCGGTCTCGCGCACGGTGCGCTGGGCGCAGCGCGGTCTCGATGAGCGCGAGCGGTTGCGCGAGCAGGGTCGCGGCGGCATGGCGCTCTTTGGCATCAACCAGGGCGGCACCGATGCGGCCGAGCGCGCGCGCTGCTTCTCGCAGCTGGGTGCGATGCCTTTCGACGGCTTCGCGCTGGGCGGGCTGTGGGTCGGCGAGGGCCGCAAGCTCGGCCTGGAGATGGTCGAACGCGATTGCAATGACTTCCCCGTGCACAAGCCGCGCTACTTGATGGGCGTGGGCCACCCGGTCGACGTGATCGAGGCCGTGGCGCGTGGCGTCGACATGATGGACTGCGTGCTGCCGACGCGTAATGCGCGCCGCGGCACGGTGTTCACCAGCTCGGGCCGGCTCGTGGTGCGCAATGCGTCGTATGCGCACGATCAGCGGCCGTTGGATCCCGAGTGCTCGTGCAGCACGTGCGCCAAGTACACGCGCGCGTATCTGCGCCACTTGTTCGTGTCCGGTGAGCTGCTGGGTATGCGGCTCGCCTCGGTACACGCGGTGCACCACATGGTCTCGCTCGTGCGCAGTGCGCGCGCAGCCATCCTCGAGGGGCGCTACGCGGAGTTCCGCACGCAGTTCCTCGATCAGTTCGCGAGCCGTGACACGCTCGCAGCCGCCGCGCAGTAACGCGCCCGGCGGATCGTTCCCCAACCGAAAGGAAGCGGCATGTTCGTTTCGAATGCATATGCACAGGCGGCTGGTGCGGCGCCCGTGGACAGCTCGCCCATGGCCCAGTTCTTCGCGGGTGGTATGAGCTTCCCGGTCATGATGGCGCTCATGTTCGGCATCCTGTACTTCATGGTGATCCGGCCGCAGAACGCCGAGCGCAAGAAGCTCCAGAAGGCGATCGACGAACTCAAGAAGGGCGACAAGGTCCTCACCACCAGCGGCATGTTCGCCACGGTCGTGAGCATGGAAGCCGACCGCGCGATCCTCAAGATCAATGACGAGACCAAGGTCGAGTTCGCGAAGAGCGCGATCGCCTCGGTCGTGAGCGCCGAGAGCAAGTAATGGCGCTTCGTAACGTCCGCATCTACGGCGACCCGGTGTTGCGCGAGAAGGCGAAGCCGATCCAGGCCTTCGACGACTCGTTGCGCACGCTCGTCGCCGATCTGTACGAGACCATGGCCCTCTATAACGGAGTCGGCCTGGCCGCGAATCAGGTCGGCGTGGCGCAGCGCGTGTTCGTGGTCGATGTGCCACACGAGGATGGGACGCACGATCGCTTCGCGGTCGTGAACCCCGTGCTCACGGAGCGCAAGGGCAAGCAGAAGGACGAAGAAGGCTGCCTGTCCATGCCGGGCATCGCCGAGGAGGTCGAGCGTGCGCTCGTGCTCCGTCTGCGGGGCTTCGACGAGCACGGTCAGCCGATCGACCGCATCGTCGAGGGCTTCCTGGCGCGTGCGGTGCAGCACGAGACCGATCATCTGGACGGTGTGCTGTTCACCGACCGGCTGTCGCCTCTGAAGAAGCAGTTCCTGCGCCGTGACCTCGACGCGCTCGCGCGTGGCGAGGTGCCGCACGGTTATCACCCGGGCGAACCGGGCAGGAGCGAGTAGTCGCATGAAGCCGCGCGTCGTGTTCATGGGTACGCCGGAGTTCTCGGTCCCCGCGCTGCGCGCGGTGGCCGCGGCCTGTGACGTGGTGTGCGTGGTCACGCAGCCCGATCGCCCCAAGGGGCGCGGGCTGGAACAAACGGAGTCTGCGGTCGCGCGCGTGGCGCACGAGCTGGGACTCCGGGTCGAGAAGCCGGCGGACATGAAGGCCCCCGAGGTGCGCGATCTGCTCGCCTCGTTCCAGGCCGACGTGTTCACGGTGGTGGCGTTCGGGGCGATCCTCACGAACGAGGTGCTGGCGTTGCCGCGGTACGGCTGCGTGAACCTGCATGGTTCGCTGCTGCCCGACTATCGCGGCGCTTCGCCGGTGCAGCGTGCGCTGTGGGACGGCCTCGAGGTGACCGGTGTGTGCACGATCTTCATGGACTCGGGCATCGACACCGGCGACGTCATCGAGGTGCTGCGGGAACCGGTGCGCGATGACGACGATGCGTCGTCGCT
>JAIOPA010000012.1 GCA_021414165.1 Candidatus Eiseniibacteriota bacterium | reverse complement strand
TCGTTCGAGCCCTCGCGCATGAAGAACGGCGCCGTGCTCGTGCACGGCAAGCTGCGCTTGCCCGACAGCACCAAGGTGCAGGTGGCGATCAAGAAGCCCGGCAGCACGGTGGCCGTGGGCATGGTGCATGTGTGGGTCATCGGTGGCGTGTTCGATTCGCCACCGATCCTGGGTGATGCCGGCCCGCTGCCCAAGGGCGACTACGCATTCGAGATCACGGTGCACTTCAACGCCGACTGGCAGCCGCCCCGCGTGCTGCGCGAGTCGAACAATGGCCAGAGCCTGCGCGGCCCTGGCATCACGCGCGCCCGCAACGGCGATGCCGCGCTGTTCCTGACCCGGGAGGGTTCGCTTTGAGTCGCGCCCGCACGCCTCGTCCGCCGGCCCTGCGTTACCGGCCCGCACGCCGCACCGACATCGAGACGCTGGTCGATCTGTCGCTGCGCGCGTATCGCGTCTCCAGCGCCGAGGCGCGGCGCGAGTTCTTTGGCGATCATCCGCGCTTCGGACTGCGCGATGTGCGCGTGGGCGAGCTCGACGGCGAGATCGTGGCGTCCATGGTGCTGTATCCGCTGCACACCATCGTGCGCGGCGTGTCGTTGCCGGTCACGGGCATCGGCTCGGTGGCCGTGTCGCCCGAGCATCGCCGGCGCGGTGTGGGCGAAGCGCTGGTGCGCGCGGCGTTGCGCGAGATGCGTCAGCGCGGCGATGCCATGAGCATGCTGTACGCGTTCCGCGGTGACTTCTACCGGCGCTTCGGTTGGGGGCTCATCGAGCAGCCCACGATGTACGCCGTACCGCCGCAGGTGCTGCCGGCCTCCGATGAAGCGCGCCGCGTACGCCGGCTGCGCATGCCCGACCGGCCGCTCGTGCAGGATCTGTACGACCGCTTCGCGCGCGAGCGCGGCCACTTCGCGCTGGCACGCCGCGCCGAATGGTGGGAGCGCCGGCTGTGGGGCTACGAGGGCGAATGGGTGGTGTACGAACGCCGGCGGGGACAGATCGAGGGCTACCTGCAGCTGCAGATCGATGCCGGCGATGGCCCTTGGAAGCTGGTGATCACGGTGAACGAGTTCGTGGCCATGACGCCCGATGCGCACCTCGGGCTCACGGGTTATCTGCACGGCATGCGCGATCAGGCAGTCGAGGTGATCATGCAGCAGCCGGCCTGCGAGCCGTGGGCCTCGCAGTTCGCCGATGCCGCCAACCTGCGCGGCGATCTCAAGCTGGGCGTGGTGCGCACCACGGGTCACGCGGTCTATGGCGCCATGCTGCGCTT
>JAIOPA010000011.1 GCA_021414165.1 Candidatus Eiseniibacteriota bacterium | reverse complement strand
CGCACTCACCGAGCCCACGCGTTCACTCGCGATCCGCACGCGTGCGCGCACGGTGGGCGCGCCCGTGGTGTTGCGTTACGACGATGGTCACTCGGTCGTGGTTCAGGCCATGACCGATCGCACGCTGCTCGCCACCGATGGCGCCACGGGCGACACGTTGTGGACGCGCGTGTTGCCGGCCGCGCCCACGGGGCAACTCGCCGCAGCGCAGTTCGCGCTGCCGGTGGGACCGGTGGTGTTCTGCGCCACGGCCGCGGGCACGGTGTTCGCGTTCCGCGATCGCGGCGATCCGTTGCAGCCCGGCTGGCCGGTCACCGCGGCCGCGGGTACGAACCTCACGGGTGGCGTCACGTTGGCCGACCTCGATGGCGATGGCGTGCGCGAGATCATCGCGAGTGGCAGCTCCACGAGCCTGAGCCGCGTGTGGGCGTGGCGCATCGACGGCACGTTGCTCGACGGCTATCCGTTCGATCCCGGCACGCTCGGCATCTCGGCGTGCGCGGCGGCCGAACTCGACGGCGTGGCGGGCGACGAACTGGCGTTCATCGATGGCGTGGGTGCGCTGCATGTGCTCGGTGCCGGTGGGGCCGAACTGGCGGGGTTCCCGGCCGGCGCGCTCACCGGCGCACGCGCGCCGATCATCGCGCGGCTCGGCCACGCCGGCGCACCGCTCGCGGTGCTCGTGGCATCGAACGCCACACTCACCGCGTTCGCGCCCGATGGCAGCACGCGCTGGAGTGCGGCGCTCAGCGGCAACCCTGCGCAGGATCCCGCACTCGCCGATCTCGATGGCGATGGCGCCGACGAATGCGTGCTCGCCATGGGTGGGCCCAACGCGATCGTGGTGATCGACTCCGCGGGTGTGGCGTTCACGGGCCGTGCGGGCTGGCCGGCCACGCTGGCCGCGGCACCGCAGGGCGCTCCGGTGGTGGGGCCGCTCAAGGCCGGCGGCGAGCCGTGCGTGGCGGTGTTCCTGGGGGCCAGCGGGCTCGCGGTGCTCGATGCGTCGGGCCAACCGGTGCGCGGCTTCCCCAAGCCGGGCGGCGCCGGGCTCGCCAGCACGATCGATCAGCTCGATGCCGATGACGCGAGCGAGATCGCGGCCGGTGTCGCGTTCGCGGATTCGAACGCCTACACGTACGACGCGGGTGCAGGCTCGTGGAACGCCAACGCACTCGCGTGGCCTTCGCCGCGAGGCAACGCGCAGCGCGCGGCGAATCATGCGCGGGGTACGCCGGCGCCGTTCGTGATCGATCGCACGCGCCCGGCGCGCATCGCCGATCTGCAGGCGATCGCCACCAGCAACACGTCGGTGCGGCTCACGTTCACGCACGCGGGCGACGACAGCGTCACGGGTGCCGCCTCGCGTCTGCAGCTGCGTTCGTACATCGCGGCGCTCGACGATCAGAACTTCAATGTGGGCGTGTTGCAGCCGCCGGTGTCGCCGCGCGCCGCGGGCACGCGCGACACGCTCGAGGTGAGCAACCTGCCCGAGGGCTCCACGCTGTGGTTCGCACTGCGTGCGGCCGACGACGTGGGCAACCTGAGCGCGGTCTCCAACAGCGACTCGGCCGCGCTGCCGGGCCTGGCCCCGGGCGCGATCACCGACCTGCGCGTGCTCGATGTGGCCGAGAGCACCGCGGTGATCACCTGGACCGCCACGGGCGATGACGGCAACGTGGGCCGGCCGCGCGACTATCGCGTGGCGGCCTCGCCGGATCCGCTCGATGACGCGTCGTTCGAGACCGCTCCGGTGCGGTTCCGGCGCCCCGCGCTCTACGATGCCGGCCGTGGCGAAACGCTCGAGGTGCGCCGGCTCACGCCGGGCCGCCGCTGGCGGTTCGCGATCAAGGCGGTCGATGCGGCGTTCGCGCAGTCGCCGCTCTCCAATGTGGCGGAGGTGGTCACGCCGGTGGGAGGGGCGCTCTCGGGCCGCGTGGGGCTGGCATTGGCGCCGCGACCCATGCCGGCCACCGCCGATGTGACGATCGACTGGCAGGGCGACGTCTCTGGCACCGTGCCGCACGTGCTCGTGGTACACGACCTCAATGGCCGGCTCGTGCGGCGTGTGGCGCTCGGGCGCGAGCCGGGCGGCTCGTATACGTGGAACGGCCGAGACGAGCAACAGAGGCTCGTCCCGGCCGGTCTTTACTTCCTACGTCTCGAGAGCGGGTCCCGCCACGCGGATTCGCGTGTCGTGTTCGTCCGTTGAACGCGCCCGCTTCTGGCGACTAGAAGTCGCCTTCGCTGCCCTTGCCCTGGCCCGGCACCGAGGGCGTGCCCTCGAAGGCCGTGCGATCCACACCGATCGCCGACGTGAACGCGCTGGGCACGTTGTTGCTGCCAACGGCGCGGACGCGGTAGAACTCCGTCGAGGAAAGGTTCGTGAGCGGCAGCAGGTAGTCGGTGTTCGAGGCATCGACGACGGCGATGAGCGTGCCCGAGTTCGTGTTCGTCGGCGACGAATAGATCTCGTAGCCGGTGACCGAAGCCGAGCCACTCGCGTCCCACATGAGCCAGTCACGATGGATCGCGTTGTCGGTCACAGCGTGCAGGTTCGTGGGAGCCTGCGGCGGCGACAAGTCGATCGGCGACGTGGGCGACGTGGTGCTCTCAGAACTGCAACCCGTGAGCGAGATCGAGAGTGCGCCGAGCATCATGGCGGCGATCAGATGACGACGGAACATGGTATGTAGCCTCCAGTGAGATGAACGGATCCGAAGGGATCGGGCCTCCGAGCCATGAGCCCTGGATTCGTTTGGGACGGCTAGGGTCTCTGCAACCCCGGTGCCAACCGGCCGCGCGAAAGGTGCATGGCGCATGACTTCCGTATTCACAGCGACTAAGCGCATTGGGTCTTCTGCCCCGCAGCGGGCGGGCCGCCGTCTCGCATGCGCTCTGCAACGGCTCGGCCGCATACGCATTGCGTGCTGCGGGCCTGCGTTGGCACTCACATGGCTCTGCATGCTCGTCCTCAGCACGCCGGCCTTGGCTGCGCGCTTCGACCTTGGGAGCGCGTTGGGTTGGCCGCTCGAGGGTTCCGCGCGCGCGCTGCGCGGTGGTTTCGGGGAATCGCGCTCGAACCACTTCCATGCGGGGCTCGACCTGTCGACCGACCGGCATGTGGGTATGCGCGTGGTCGCACCGGGCGACGGCGAGATCGAACGCGTGCGCGCCTCGGGCGTGGGCTACGGCCGCTCTTTATATTATCGCCTGCGCGACGGCCGGCTGCTGGTGTTCGGCCACCTCGATGCCTTCGAGCCGCGCGTGGCGGCCTACATCGACTCGGTGCAGCGCCTGAGCGGCGACTACGAGCAGGACCTGCTCGCACCCGCGGGCATGTTCCGCTTCGCCAAGGGCGAGCTGCTCGCTTGGAGCGGCGAGAGCGGGGCGGGCCCGCCGCACCTGCACGTCGAGGTGCGCCGCGAGGACTTTGCGCTGAACCCGTTGCTCGCCGGTCTCGGTGTTGCCGACACGCTCGCGCCGTCGATCGAGACGCTCGTGCTGGAGCCGCTCGATGAACGCTCGTGGGTCGAGCGCCGCGCCACGCCGTACACGCATCGCGTGCGTGCCGCACGCGACACGATCATGGTCGAGGGCCGTGTGCGGCTCACGTTGGTCGCACACGATGCCACGCGCGAGGGCCGTGCGCTGCCGGTGCGTGAGGTCGAGGCGCGCTGGAATGGCGGATGGGTGCGCTGCCGCATGGACAGCATCTCGTGGGCCGGTGAGATGGCGCAGATCCATTGGTTGGTCGACGATGGCCGCGTGACCGGTAGCGAGGGCGTGATCCTCGACGCGCCGCCCGGCTGGCGGCCGCGCTTCGTGACGAGCAGCCGCGCGGACTCGCTCGCGATCGACCTGGTGCAGGTGGCCGATGGGGCGGGCCCGAGAGAACTGCAGTTGTTCGCGCGTGATGCGGCGGGCAACGAGACGAGCCGCAGCGTGTGGCTGCGCGGTCCGCGCTGGGGCGAACTCGGACCCGACTCCACGCGGGTGGGCCGCGTGGCGGCGGTGCGCAAGAGGAAGCGCGCGGCCGCGGCGCCCGTGGCCGCGGATCCGGTGTGGCAGTTCGCGTGTCTGCCGGAGCAGCGCGTACGCGTGCGCGTGACCGGCGCGCCCGATGGCCTGCGCAACGTGCGCATTGAACGTGGCGGTACGCGGCCCGAGACGAGCACGAGTGTGCCGGCGTCGTGGGATGGCCGCGGCTGGAGCGCCGTGCTGTACATGAACGGCGTGCCGGACCCCGATGGTCTGTGGATCAAGGGCAAGCTGGCCGACGGCAAGGCGTGGTGGCATCGCGGCAGCTACTCATTGTGGCCCACGGGCAGCGCCATGATCACGAAGCTCGACGACTGGGCGTGGCTGCAGATCGGACCCGATCAGGCCTACGAGCAGGGCGTGGTCATGGTGCGCTCGGCGCCGATCGATGCCGTGGCGCCTGGGGCCAGCGGGATCCGTGCGGCGCTCGAGGTGCAGCCCGCGGACCTGCCGGTGCGCAAGCCCGTGTGGGTCACGCTCAAGTTGCCGCCGGGTGTCTCGGCGGCGCGGACCGGCATCGGTCAGCGCGATCACGAGGGGCGGGGCTGGGACTGGAACGATGCGATCAAGGACACGGTGGGCGGAACGCTGCGCATCGAGACCTCGCACTTCGGACAGTTCGCGATCCTGCGCGATGAGGCACCGCC
>JAIOPA010000010.1 GCA_021414165.1 Candidatus Eiseniibacteriota bacterium | reverse complement strand
ATCAGGAGCAGCGCGCGCACGGGGATGTTGCCGTGCTGCGAGAGGTCGGTGCACTGGCGATGGATCTGGATCGCCAACTCGTGCGTGGGCGCCAGCACGATGGCCTGCGTGGCCCGCAGACCCAGATCGAGTTGATTGAAGATGGGCAGCAGATACGCAAGCGTCTTACCGGTACCCGTCTCGGCCGCCAACACGCCATGCTCGCCCTTCAAGAGGTGCGGGATCGCGAGCGCCTGGATCGGCGTGGGCTCGGTCGCACCCTGCTTGGCGAGCGCCTTGACCAACTCGGGCGCGAGCGCCAGGTCGGCGAAGGTCGTGGCGGCTGGGGGTGTGTCTTCTGCCATGCGGGCGAACCTCTAAAGGAGTAAGTGCTCGGTCGCCGGTATTCACGGCGGGCGGGACATTCTAGTGCATGGCGGGGCTGTGCCCTAACGCGAGCGTTCGGCATTCCCAGCGCGCGCCGGAACGGGCATATTGGCGCGATGGACCGCTCCCGACGCTTCCTCCGCATGCTCACGTTGGCCTTGGCCCCACTCGCCTTCTTCCGCACCGCGCACGCCCAGGGCGTGGGCGAGGCGATCGGGGATCGCATCGTGCGGTTCTGGCCCGATGACGCCGCGCGCAGCTCTGCGCTGCCGTCGATCGCGCTGCAGAAACCCATGCCCGCGCTGGGCCCCGTGCCCGATTCGTTCGTGGTGCGTCCCGAGTTCGCGAGCGCGCAGGGTGGCCGCATCATCAAGCTGTCGGTGCCGCGTGGCACGGCGCTCTACGGAATGGGCGAAGCGCCCGGGCGGCTGCGGCGCGACGGCCAGAGCAGCGTGATGTGGAACACCGACGCGTATGGCTACCGCACAGGAAGCCCGAGCCTCTACCAGTCGCACCCGTGGGTGTTGGCGGTGCGGCCCGATGGTTCCAGCTTTGGCGTGCTGGCCGACACGCCCAATCGCGTGACGGTCGATCTGTTCAAGGGCATCGAGATCCGTGCTCAGGGGCCGGCGTTCCCGTTGATCGTGATCGAGCGCGATTCCCCCGCCGAGGTGGTGAGTGCGCTGGCTTCGCTCACCGGGTACATGCCGCTGCCGCCGCGTTGGGCGCTGGGGTTCCAACAGTGCCGCTACTCGTACGCGCCCGCGAGCGAGGTCCTGCGCATCGCGCGTGAGTTCCGCGACCGTGGCCTGCCGTGCGACGTGCTGTGGATGGACATCGACTACATGGACCGCCACAAACCGTTCACGTTCGATCCGGTCGGCTTCGCCGATCCCAAGGGACTGGCCGACACGCTGCACACGCGCGGGTTCCGTTCGGTGTGGATCCTGGATCCCGGCATCAAGGAAGAACCCGGCGACGCGATCTATGACCACGGCAATCGTGGCGACCACTGGGTGAAGATGCCCGACGGTGAGCCGTTCCGCGGCAAGGTGTGGCCCGGCATGTGCGTGTTCCCCGACTTCACGCGCGCGTCCACGCGCCAGTGGTGGGCCGACCGCGTGGGTGACGTCATCGAGCGCGCGGGTGCCGATGGACTGTGGAACGACATGAACGAGCCCGCGGTGGTCGATGTGCGCTCGAAGACCATGTCCGAGAGCGCACGGCACGACGCCGACGCCGAGCTGGGCGGGCCTGGTTACCACACGCGCTACCACAACGTGTACGGCATGCAGATGGCGCGTGCGTCTCGAGAAGGCATGCTGGCCAAGCGGCCCGAGCGCCGGCCGTTCGTGCTGTCGCGCGCCAACTACGTGGGCGGCCAGCGCTACGCCACATCGTGGAGCGGCGACAATGGCTCGACCGCCGAGCACTTGAGCCTCGTGGTGCCCATGGCCGTGAACCTGGGGCTCTCGGGCCAGCCGTTCTCGGGCCCGGACATCGGCGGTTACGCAGGGCCGCTCACCGGCGAGGAGTTCGCGGTGTGGATGGGCGTGGGCGCGCTCATGCCGTTCGCGCGTGCGCACACCGAGAAGGGCAACATCCGCAAGGAGCCGTGGAGCTTTGGCCCCAAGGTCGAGGCCACGTGCCGCCGCGCGCTCGAGACGCGCTACCGGTTGCTCCCCTACCTTTACACGGTGTTCGAGGAGGCGTCGCGCACCGGACTGCCCGTGGCGCGGCCCGCGTTCTTCGCCGATCCGCGCTCCGGTTGGCTGCGCAACATCGAGTACGAGTTCCTGCTGGGCGGTGACCTGCTCGTGGACCTGCAGTTCGGCGAACTCATCGGGGCCGCGAGGCGCTTGTCGGACGACCGCCGCGCGTGGCGTGAGGCCACGGTGGTGGCCGGCGAACCCGATGCGGCGTTGCCCGGACTCTCGGTGCGCGCAGGTGCGATCGTGCCGCTCGGGCCCGTGGTGGCGTACTCGGACGAACGCCCGCTCGACGACGTGGAACTGCTGGTGTCGCTCGATGCCGGTGGCCGCGCCGAGGGCACGCTGTACGAGGACGCCGGCGATGGCTATGCGTATCAGCAGGGCGAGTACTCGCGGTTGAAGTTCGTGGCCGAGACGCGGGGCGGCGTGGTGCACGTGAGCATCGCGTCCCGCGAGGGCCGCTTTGCCGTGCCGGCCGCGCGGCGCTACCGCGTGACGCTGCTGGGTGCGGCCAAGGGCGCCAAGGTCCAGGGGCCGTAGCCACGGGTTCTGGCGCAGTCGTTGCACGGGCGCATGCGCCCCGATGCCGGTCTCCGCTCCAGTCGCGCGTGGTGTGTGCCTCCCACTGTCGCGTGCGTGGACGGAACGCACGCGGGGTGGTCATGCGCAGGACTCTGGGGATCACGATTGAGGCGCTCGCCGAGCGCTGGCTGGCGAATGCGGTGCCCACGCGCCGCAACGGTAAAGGCGTCACACTCGCCCACACGCGCGTGAAGCG
>JAIOPA010000357.1 GCA_021414165.1 Candidatus Eiseniibacteriota bacterium | reverse complement strand
GGACAGCTCCGGCGAGACGGCCTTGAGGTAGCGCTCGATCTCGGCGAAGGAGTCCTTGTCGTCGATGAAGACCTCCTCGACGTCCTCCGTGAACAGGTCGCGGATGAGGCTGGCGGTCATCTCGAGTTCGCGGTGCACCAGCGCGGGGGCGCGCGAGCCCACCGCCTTCTTCTCGATCTTCTGCCACAGCCGCGTGAGGTGCTTGATGTCGGCAGCGTACTCGGCGTCGCCCTTGCCCTCACCCACCGTGCGCGCGATCACGCCCACGTTCTTGGGCTTGAGATCGGAGATGATCGCCTTGATGCGCTGGCGCTCGGCCCGGTCCTCGATGCGGCGCGACACTCCCAAGTGGTCCACACCCTGCATGAGCACGCAGAAGCGGCCCGGCAGGCTGATCTGCTGGGTCACGCGCGGGCCCTTGGTGCCGATGGACTCCTTGGTGATCTGGACCAGGATCTCCTGGCCCTTCTTGAGGTGGTCCTCGATCTTGGGCACCGGCGCGCGGCGGCGGCGCTTGTGATCGCCGTTCGCCTCGTCGGCATCGGACAGGTCGTCGAGCATCGACAGCGACTCGGCGAGATCCGAGGCGTGCAGGAAGCCGGTCTTGGGCAGCCCCATGTCGACGAACGCCGACTGCATACCCGGCAGCACGGCGTTGACGCGCGCCTTGTACACATCGCCCACATTGCGGCGCTGCTCGGCGCGCTCCACGAAGAGCTCGGCGAGCTCGTCGTTCTCCAAGATGGCGACGCGGGTCTCGTAGCTGTCCGCGTTGATGATGATCCGCTGCTTCACGAGCGTCCTTCCCGGACGCGCGGTTCGGCCTTGCCTAGCGTGGCGACAACAGACGGAACGGATCCCACCGTTCCCCGTCCCGTTCCGCCCAGAGCACCGTACGTTCCACATCCGCGGTGCGAGGGTCGGCTTCGGGCACCAACAACGCGAGCAGGTCGTCGGGCCGGGCCGATGCACGCAGCGTGAAGCGCAGGTGCAGGTCCAGGACCGCCGGCTGTTCGTGAGAGCTGGCGTGGATCGCCGCGATCGAAGGCTTGGCGTCGAACTCGCGTGCCTTGTCCTCGCTCTTCCGCCGCACGATCACCACGTCGGCCGCCAGGAGGCGGTCGATGCGGCGTTCGAGTTCGGTGAGCAGATCACCGGGAGCGATCCCGGCCTCGGCGAGGTAGCTGGCCGGGAATCGTACCCGGTAGCTAGCCCCCTCCATCTGGCTCATGAGCGAGGGATTCCTGTAGAGGATGGGCCGGAAGTTCGTGACCCGGAGTCCGTCCGGCAACACGGCGTTCAACCTTTCCAGAAGGTCGATGGCCGGTGGCCGGGTGAGCTCCAGGTCGAAGACTTCGGCCTGTGAACGAAATCCCAGTGGCAGCGGGGGCCCGAACGACATCTTGAGGTGCGGGTGATGCCCCTGGGTGAACGCGAGCGGCAGCCCGGAGCGGCGGAGTGCCCGCTCCCAGGTGCGCATGAGGTCCAGGTGCGAGAGGAAGCGCATCGGCGCCCCTTTCTCGAACGCCACCCGGAAGCGTGTGCTGGTGGCCACGCCGCCCGCGGTCGCCGACGAGCCATTGCGCGCACCGTTGCTGCGGGTGCGGCGGCCGTAAGCGGGCGCCGGAAGCGTGGCAAGAGCCTGGTCCAGATCGAGCGGTGCATGGGGCTCGCGCACCCACGGCCGCTGGTTACAGTCCTGTACACCACAAGCGAAGCAGATGTCCTCGAGCCGGCAGTCATCGATGACGCCCGCGGCCTCGGCTCGCCGAAGATCGCGCACCAGGAACTTCTTGGTGACCGGCGACTGCACCACGTCCCACGGCTGCTCGACCTCGGGGTCGCGCTCGATCAGGTAACGCTCGGCATCGACACCATGGCGCGCGAACACATCGAGCCACGTGGCGTAGCGCAGGTGCTCGCTCCACGCATCGAAGCGGCAGCCGCGGCGGTACGCATCCTCGATGACCGCGCCCAGGCGGCGGTCGCCGCGCGTGAACACGCCCTCGAGCAGGCTGGTCTCGGCGTCGCGGTACTTGAGCGTGATGGGCTTGCCCTTCACGGCCTCGCGCAACACACCCAACCGGCGATTGAGTTCAACCGTATCGACCTGCGCGGCCCACGCGAACGGCGTGTGCGGCTTGGGCACGTGCGGCGAAACGCTCACCGTGATGCGGAACGACTTGTTGCCCGCCTCGCGCGCCGCCTGCCACGCCTTGTGCCCCAGATCGAGGATGGCGCGCAGATCGTCGTCGGTCTCGGTGGGCAGACCGCACATGAAGTAGAGCTTCGCGCCGGTGTAGCCCTCACCCGCCGCGGTCTTGACCGAGTTCAGCAGTTCGGCCTCGGTGTGGTTCTTGTTGATCACGTTACGCATGCGCTGGCTGCCGGCCTCGGGCGCCAACGTGATCGTGCCCTTCTTCTGGGCGGCGATGCGGCGCGCCACGTCGACCGGCACGTTGTCCGGGCGGGTCGAGGGCAGCGACAACTGCACGCGCGTCGGGCACAAGAGATCGGCCAGCGCGTTCACCTGGTCCACGATCTGCG
>JAIOPA010000356.1 GCA_021414165.1 Candidatus Eiseniibacteriota bacterium | reverse complement strand
GCATGGACCGCGTGGCCGCGGATCACATGGGCATGCTGGCGACGGTCATCAACAGCCTGTCGGTCCAGCATGCACTCGAGAAGCGCGGCCTGTTCACGCGCGTCATGTCGGCGATCCAGATGGACCAGGTCGCCGAGCCGTGGATCCGGCGGCGCGCCGTGCGCCATCTCGAGAAGGGGCGTATCGTGGTGATGGCGGCGGGGACGGGCAATCCGTACTTCACCACCGACACTGCCGCGGTGCTGCGCGCGATCGAGATCGGCGCGGACGTGGTGCTCAAGGGGACGAAGGTCGACGGCGTCTATTCGGGTGACCCCAAGAAGGACCCGGCGGCGACGTTCTTCCCCCGCATCGGCTACATGGATATCCTGAACAAGGACCTGAAGGTCATGGACTCGACCGCCATCTCCCTGTGCCGGGACAACCGTCTCCCGCTGATCGTGTTCAACGTCGGCGTGCGCGGTAACCTGGTCAAGATCGTCAATGGGGAGTCGGTGGGCACTGCCGTAGGGGAGTGACACCATGTCATCCAAGACGCTGACCGAAGCCGAAGACCGCATGAAGAAGGCGCTCGACCACGTGCGCCACGAGTTGTCCGGCATCCGCACCGGCAAGGCGAGCCCGCAGCTGCTCGACACGGTGAAGGTCGAGGCGTACGGCTCGCATGTGCCGATCCAGCAGGTCGGTACGGTGAGCGCTCCCGAGGCGCGCCTGCTGGTGGTGCAGCCGTGGGACAAGAGCCTGATCAAGGCGATCTGCAAGGGCATCAACGAGGCGCAGCTCGGGTTGAACCCGACCGACGACGGTAACGTCGTGCGCATCCCGTTGCCCACGCTCACCGAGGAGCGCCGCAAGGACCTCGTGAAGCTGATCTCCAAGTTCGCCGAGGAAGGCCGTGTGGCGATCCGCCAGATCCGCCACGACGCGAACAAGGAGCTCAAGTCGCTCGAGGACTCGGGTGCACTGCCGGCCGATGACGCCAAGCGTCAGACGGCGGACGTGCAGAAGATCACCGACAAGTACACGTCGAGCATCGACGAGATCCTGAAGAAGAAGACCGCGGAGGTCATGGAGGTCTGAGCCGGGATCGCGCCCGCCGCCATCCGGCGGTGGGTGCGGCCGAGCCCCTCCGGAGTCTCGCTTGCCCACCC
The DNA here is from genome assembly GCA_021414165.1 of Candidatus Eiseniibacteriota bacterium. Classification (GTDB taxonomy): domain Bacteria; phylum Eisenbacteria; class RBG-16-71-46; order RBG-16-71-46; family RBG-16-71-46; genus JAIOPA01. The sequence goes on along the minus strand of JAIOPA010000356.1, from coordinate 1,114 downwards.
GACCTGGTCCCGAGGACCTGATCGCGCGCGGGAACATCCCGCGCCACGTCGCGATCATCATGGACGGCAATGGCCGTTGGGCCAAAGCCCGCGGGGTCCCGCGTCTCATGGGACACCGTGCTGGCCGTGAGTCCGTGCGCGAGGCCGTGCGCGGCTGCGCGCAGTTGGGCGTCGAGGTCCTCACGCTGTACACGTTCTCGATCGAGAACTGGCAGCGGCCCGCGCGCGAGGTGAGCGCGCTCATGACGATCCTGCGCCAGACGTTGCGCGCGGAACGCAAGGAACTCGATTCGAACAACGTGCGGTTGCAGGTCATCGGCCGTACGGCCGATCTGCCCGCGCCGGTGCGCGACGAGATCGCCGCGACGCAGAAGTACCTGTCCAAGAACACGGGACTGCAGCTCAATCTCGCGCTGTCGTACAGCGGCCGTGCCGAGATCGTGGATGCCACGCGCCGCATGCTCATCGATGCGCGCGACATGGGGCTCGATCCCGCACACGTCGACGAGGACTTCGTCGCGAGTTACCTGTACACGACCGGGCTCCCCGATCCCGACCTGCTCATCCGCACGAGCGGCGAGATGCGGATCTCGAACTTCATGCTGTGGCAGCTCGCCTACACCGAACTGTGGATCACCGACACGCTGTGGCCCGACTTCCGTCGCAAGCATCTGTTCGACGCGGTGGCGGAGTTCCAGGGGCGTGAGCGACGGTTCGGCCGCTCCGACTGACGCGGAGGTCCAACTGAGCAAGCCGCACGAGCCGTCCGGCGCACCGGCCGTTCACACGCCGAAGCGCGGCCAGTGGTCGCTGGGGCTGCGCGTGGTCTCCGGCGTGCTGTTCGTGCCGCTGCTGCTGTTGCTGGCGCGCGCGGGCGGGGTGGCGTGGCTGGGGTTCGTGGCGCTGCAGACCACGCTCGGCCTGCACGAGTTCTACGGCATGGCGCGCACCAAGGGCCTGGAGCCCGTGCGTTGGTTGGGGCTTGCGGGTGGGTTGGCGCTCTTGGGGCTGGCCTACCGGCCGCAGACCCCCAATGCCTCGCTGCTCGTGACCGCCGCGTTGCTGCTGTTGCTGGCGCTCGCGTTGCGCCGCGCCGGGCAGCCGCGCGTGCTCG
>JAIOPA010000355.1 GCA_021414165.1 Candidatus Eiseniibacteriota bacterium | reverse complement strand
TGCACGAGCCGCAACGCATCGGCCTCATCGCCGCGCGCCACCACCAGCTTGAGCGTGGTGTGCGGATCGGCCAGGAACGCCGCGGCGTTGGCCCACGTGTCGGCCCAGCGTTCGCTCACGCTCGGCAGCGTGGGGCTCCACATGGCGAACAGCCGATCGTGCGCGAACGGCAGCGGCATGAGCCCGCTCGTCTCGACCTCGACGCGCGGCCACTGACCCACCGCCGCGGCGAGCAACCGGTCGACGCCGGGATGCGCGAGCGGCTCACCGCCCGTGACCACCAGCAGCGGTGCGTCGCCCAGCGCGCGCAACTCGGCAAAGGCCTCGGCGATCGTGAGCGCACGGCCGCCGGTGGCGTCCCACGTGTACTTGGTGTCGCACCAGCGGCAGCCCACGTCGCAGCCCTGCAGGCGCAGGAAGTGCGCGGGCATGCCGGCCGACGGGCCCTCGCCCTGCAGCGAGCGGAAGGTCTCGGAGACGCGCAGCGTCACGGCCTGCGTGAGGCCACCGGTCAGCTCGGACGTGCTCAGGGCTGGGTGAACTCCGTGGCCGCGAACTCGCGCACGGTCTCGACGCGGTTCGTGAAGATGTTCGTGGAGTCGGCCTTGTGCGCGGTCGGGAACCACAGCCCGTCCTTCTGCTCCCAGCCTTCCCACGTATAGCTCCGCGGCGGCGGCTCGGAGCCCTGCAGCACCATGTCCCAGCGCGTCACGCGCCGGCTGGTGCGCTCGACCCACACCCAGTACTGATCGCCCGGCGTCATGCCGACGCTGTCGAACGACAACGCGAGCCGGTCGAAGTGCTGCTGGGCGATCGTCGTGTCACCGGCCCACGCGAGCGTGACGCCCGGGTCGCGCAGCTTGTACGGCATGAGCATCCAGTACGTGTCGTTGATCCACAGCGCCTCGGCGCGCTTGACCAGCTTGTGCAGCGAGTCGCCCTCGATCGCCACGCCATCGACCCATGCGCTGCCCTGCGTGGTGTCGCCGACCGTGTGGAAGATCACGAACTTCTGGCCCGCGCGGTTCACGCCCTCGACCCGGTGCTGGCCCGTGGACTTGTCCCAGCTGTGGCGGCGCTCGCTCTTGACGGAGTCATTCACGCTCACGCCGAACGACCAGCGCAGTCCGCGCAGGCCATCCCACGCACGCTGGCCGCCGAGTGCGTCCATGACCTGGCCGGCGATCTCGGTGGCGCGCGCCTTGGGATCCGCGGGCGGCGTCGGCATGCACGCGGCCAACACGAACGTGGTGGCGAGTGCCGCGGCCACCGCCAGACGGAGCGGGCGGCGCATCAGTGCTTGCCGCTGCGATGCAGTTCGAACGACTTCTCGCAGTTGAAGCACTTCCACGGATAGGTGTCCTGATCCTGCGGCCAGGTGACGTAGTCGTGACGGCCACAGCCGGGGCACGAGATGCGCTCGCGGCCGCCGGTCTTGGTGCTGGGCGTGCTCATAGGGATCCTCGTGGAGTGCGTC
>JAIOPA010000354.1 GCA_021414165.1 Candidatus Eiseniibacteriota bacterium | reverse complement strand
GAACGACTCGAGCAGCGGCAGCATGGACGCGCGCACGTTCAAGGTGGGTGCTGCATCACGGCGCGCGGACAACACGAACGACGGCGTGAGTTCAATGGCGGGTGCGCCCGGCGCGACCAAGCGATCATCGAAGCGCAGCAGTGACACGGCGGGTAATCCCGCGCGTGGTCCGGCATCAGGCACGGACAGCAATGCATGGTCACGGCGCGTGGCGGCGCCCGAAGCGGTGCCGCGCGCGATCGCGCCGCGGCCATCCGTCAGCTGCCACGTCCGTGTGCTGCACTGAAGCAGCGAGGCGAGGACGTCCTGTCCCTCCTGCATAGGGGCGCAGGATACGCACGGCATGGGCTCCAACGCCAACGTGTAATGACGTGGATCACGTGGGTGAGGTACCACACGAAGGCCAGAACCGGGTGCCGCTCCGGGGCCAATCGAACAGCTCCGGTCAGTAACTCCGGATCAGTGCTGCGCCATGGGCCGGCGGATCACCGTGGAGAGCGGTGCCAATTCCACGCCCTCGAGCCGCTTCGCCGTCAGCGCACGTTCGAGCCACGGGGCCGAGCGCTTGTTGATGCGCAGCATGACGATCGCACTGCCGCGCTCATGGGCTCGCGTGACCGCGGCCGACCACGCCTTGTCGAGCGCCTTCGCGTCGCCGCGTCGCGTCTCGGCATCGAGCATCACATCGGGTTCGTCGTACGCCGCCCCCACGCGCGACGCCAGCGCGCGGCACACCGAGCGCGGCACACCGTTCACGTGCAGGAACGGCAGGTGCGCGCGCTTCAGCTCTTCATAGAACGCCTTCATGAACGCTTCGTCCTGGGTCGCGAACGAGCCCATGAGGTTGGCCACGGCAATGGTGGGCGCGGCCAGATCGATCTCGCGGCGCAGGCGCTGCTCGATCTGCCCGCTGCTCATGTTCACGAGCAACGTGGCCGGGCCGGGGTTCACGCGCGGATAGTTCTCGGGCTCGAGCGGCATGAACAGCACGACCTCGCGCTTCTTCTCGTGCGCGATGCGCAGCACCGGGCTCTTGCCCGCACCGGTCGCCGGAGCGGCAATGGCGAACACCTCGCTGCGCGCGGCCGCGGCCACGAGCAACGACTCGTCCTCGGCGGCGGCGAACAGCAGCAGCGCGAGCTTGCCGGTCTCGCGCGGTGCGTCTTCGTCGGGGCGCGCGGGACGCACGATGTCGAGCCGGTGCGTGGGGCGGCCGGGCACGCCGATCATGAGCGTCACCGCCAGCTCGCCGTCCTTGCCCGGGCTCTCGCGGCCCGACAACACCTGGGCGCCGCCCGCCTCCACCGCGCGCGTGATCGCGTGGTTCACCAGCAGCGGCGCGCCGTCGCGTTCGAGCGTGACGATCCAGCGCACCTGCGGATCGGGGCCCTCGACCACCTTCTGCTCGAGCGCGGTGGCCGGCACTCCGGCTCGCTCCAGGCCCTTCTGGATGCTCTTGCCGACCAGGCGCACGGCCTGTGGACGATCGCCCACATGCAGCCAGCGGTACACCACGATGCGGCCGTAGTCCGAAGTCGCCCACGCGAACAACTCGCCTGCCAGGAACAGCAGCAGGGCGGCGACCACGACGACCCCGACAATGAAGGGCGTGCGGTTCTCACGGGACGCAGCGCGTTTCTTGGCCATGGAGAGGACGCGCACAGTAAGTAGTCGGGCGCGATAGCGTCAACGGAAGATGCGCGCGGATCGCACCGGATGTGCGTACGTGAGGTCGGCGTGACCCGCCGGCGTTGCGTACCCGTCGGTGGGTGCGCACGCGGGGTCCCGGGGGGACCGGCTCGTGCATTCCGCTCTGCCCAGGTGGCGTGAGCCGATGGTCGCCTGCGCGCTCTGCTGGGGCTTTTTGCACACGCCTGACACGGGCGGCAAGCCTCGGTGACACGATTTCGACTGGCCGGCCGATACTTCTTCTCAGGGTTCATGTGAGCACGCCCATGCCAGGGCACCTCACGCCATCACCTTCCGGGAGGTTGGTCCCATGAAGTCGCTGCCTTTGTTCGTGCTCGCGCTGCTCGCTGGTGCGGCGACCGTCTCGGTGTCGCATGCGTGCGACGCCACCAAGACCGCTGCCAATGGCGGTTGTGCGGCTCATTCCAAGGCCAACACGGCCACGGCTGCGGCCGTGAGCAAGGGCCAGGTCCCGTCGGTGCCGGCGAGCGGTGGTTGCTCGGCCGAGGCGATCCGCGTGAAGACCGCGGCGAATGGTGCCGCCTGTACGGCCGACATGGCCGCGCAGTGCACGCCCGCCATGCGCGAGGCCTGCGCCAAGAACCCGGCGGTCGCTGCGGCCATGGGCTGCAACCCGCACGGCGGCAAGACCACGGCCACGGCTGCGGTCGCCAGCGCGAACGGCAAGCCCATGATGAACGGTGCCGAGTGCAGCGCCCATGGCATGAAGTCCGCGTCGGCGGCTGGCGCCAAGTGCGACATGAGCAAGGGCGTCACGGCCACCGCGGCCTCGGCCGGTATGCAGTGCTCGGCGCACATGAAGGCCGTGGCGCATGACTGCGATGCCTGCGACGACTGGTCGGACTGCGAGAAGGAAGTGCGCACGCTGGGCGCCAAGGCGCAGGTCGTGGGGCTCAAGAACGGCGCGATGATCGTGTACACCGCCGATCGTGCGGGTGATGTGCGCGCGCTGCAGACCGCGGTCGCCAAGCGCAACGACAAGATGCTCGCCGCGCTCTCGGCCGGCAGCGGCAAGAAGCTGTGCGACGACTGCAAGTCGCTGCGCGGTGCCATTGCCAGCGGCAAGCTGCACCGTGAGGTCGTGAACGTCGATCGCGGCTGCATGACGCTGATCACGTCGGACGATCGTGCGGTCGTGCAGAAGATCCGGGTCATGACGGGCTCGCCGGTCGCGATGCGCTAGGCCAGGTTCGTTCGAACGGGCCGCTACCCCAACGGGTGGCGGCCCGTTCGCTTTGGGGGGCGAGGGCTGGGGCCGCCTCTTCCGGGGCGCCGTGGCGGCGGGCTTGACCGGAACATGGCTTGGCCTTGCCTGCCCGGGGCTCTACGCTCATGGGAATGGCGATCACCCGGCCGTCCTTCCTTCCGCGTTCGCGGCAGCGCCGCTTGGCGGTGCTCATCCTGGCAGTGGCGATCCCCGCGCTGGCGTTGGCCGGTACGGGGATCTGGCTCACGCTGCGCGTCGCGCGCCAGGTCGAGGCCGAGTCTGCGCGCTACAACGCGTATCTGGCCGACAAGGTCATCGAGGCGTTCGAGCGCGAGTTGGTCGATCAGGTGCAGCAGGCACTGGTCACCGCAGAGGCCGTGTCGCGCACCGGTGGCGATGCCGAGCAGATCCGCCGCGCGCTCGCCTCGCGTGCGCGCTTGTTCGAGGCGCCGCAGTTCGTGCCGCTCGAGCAGCTCGAGGGTTACTCGCTCGTCACGGTCGATGGCCACCTGCTCATCTATGGCGAGGATCCGTCGGGCAAGCGTGAGCATCCGTTCGCGGCCATGCTGTTGAATGGCCCCGATGGTTACTCGATCGGCGCCGGTGGCTGGTGGTTCAACCCGCGTTCGTTCCTGGCCACGCATCTGCGCTCGGTCGTGGTCGACCGGCTGCCGTCGAGCCCGCGCATGTACGGCGGCCTCGAGTCCACGCGGCACCTGGCGATCACGGTGCTCGACGAAGATGGCCACGAGGTCGCGCACGTTCGCGAGGCCACGTTCCCGCAGACCGCGCGCACCGCGGCCATGTCGGGCCCGTTCGAGGGCTATCAGGTGCGCATCTCGGCCACGCCCACGTCGCCGGTGGCCTTTGCCGACCGGCTCGTGGTGATCGAGGTCATCTTCATCGCGCTGCTGTCGATCGTCATGATCGGCTCGATCATCGTGGGCTCGCGCTACATCCTTCGGCAGGTCGAACTCGTGAACGCCAAGTCGAGTTTCGTGTCGAACGTGACGCACGAGCTCAAGACGCCCGTGGCCGTGATCAAGCTGGCCGTGGAGACGCTCGAGATGGGGCGGTTCCGCACCGAGGAGGAGCGCGACAAGTACCTGCGCACGATCACGCGCGAGAGCGACCGGCTCGTGCAGTTGATCGACAACATCCTCGATTACTCGCGGCTCGAGGCCGGCCAGAGGCAGCTGAACCTGCAGCCGGTGGACATGCGCGAGGTGGTCAACACCGCCATGGAGAGCTTTCGGCTGCGGCTCGAGGACGCCGGGTTCAAGCACGAGGTCTGGCTGCCGGAGTCGCTGCCGCAGATCCTGGGCGACAGCCGGGCGCTGCACCACTGCCTGCTCAACCTGCTCGATAATGCGGTCAAGTATTCCAAGGAGCGCAAGGACGTGCGCGTCTCGGTGGGCTCACGGGACGGCATGGTGACGTTGTCGGTGGCCGACCGGGGCATCGGTATCCCGGCCGACCAGCAGGAGCGTATCTTCGAGAAGTTCGTGCGGGCCGAGACCGGGCTGGTCCACGACGTGAAGGGGGCCGGGCTGGGTCTGTCGCTTGTGGAGATGCTGGTTCGCGCGCATCATGGCCGGGTGGAAGTAGTGAGTACGCCCGGCGAGGGCAGTACGTTCACGATCCTGTTGCCTGTCTGGGACGGTGGCCGAGGCGCTCCCGAGGTGTGAACCTCGGCGGTCGCCACACGCCTGGCCGCGCACGCTTCGGCGAGCCGGGAGCGGGCTTGGAGAAAGTCATGCAGAAGAAGATCCTCATCGTGGAAGACGAAGACGGGCTGTTGGATGGCCTCGCGCATAACTTCCGCTACGAAGGCTACGAGGTCCTGACCGCGAAGAATGGTCAGGAGGGCCTCCGCTTGGCACTCAAGCAGAAGCCGGATGCCGTGCTGCTGGACATCATGCTGCCCGAGAAGGACGGCTTCACCGTCCTCAAGGAGCTGCGCCAGCGTCACAAGGACATCCCGGTGCTGGTCATGACCGCGCGTAACTTCGAGGCCGATGTGCTCAAGGGCTTCGATCTGGGCGCGGACGACTACGTGACCAAGCCGTTCAGCATCAAGGAGGTCATGGCGCGTGTGAAGCGTCTGGTCGCGCGTGGGCCCATGAACACGGGCACGCCCCCGACCACCACGTACACGTTCGGTGACGTCGAGGTGCGGTTCGAGCCGCGCGAGGTCTACAAGACCGGCACGGCGGTTGCGCTGTCGTTCAAGGAGTTCGAGTTGCTCAAGTATCTCATCGAGCACCGCGGCCGCACCGTGAGCCGCGAGGAGTTGCTCGAGGAGATCTGGGGCGTCGACGAGGAACTGGGTGTCACCACGCGTACGGTCGATACGCACGTGTCGAACCTGCGCAGCAAGCTGGGTGACGGCTTCGAGAAGCCGTTCATCGTGGCGGTGCACAAGGTGGGCTACAAGTTCGTCGAACCGTCGGCCGCTTGATCCCGGCCGTGAAGAAGTCCCACACCCCGCGGGCATTCGTGCTCGCGGGGTGTGTGTTTGTACTCGGCGCGTTGTTGGGCGCCGCAGCCGGCGGTTGCAGCCGTGGCGAGGGGCCGCGGATCCGGGTGGTGAACGCCTCGGGCCAGCGCGTGAATGGGCTGTGGGTGCGTACCGAGAAGGACTCCACGCGCGTGCCGGCGTTGGCGCCCGGCGAGAGTGCCGAGGTGCGCGTGCGTGTGAAGGGCGAAGGCCTGCTGTGGGTGAGCGGCAAGGTGAACGGCCGTCCGGTCGAGTCGCACGGCGGTGAGTACGTGGAGGGCTCGGGTGGCTATCGCTTCCGTGCCACCATCGATTCCACCGGCAGCGTCGAGCTCAAGTTCATCCGGCTCGCGATCTGGTAGTCCGCGCGCGCGGAGCGCAGGGCTTGACCACCACGACACATGCCGGTGTAGCGAGTGCAATCGCGTGCAACAATGGTGCGCTGATCCTGCGCGCCCGCGCAGTGAACGTGAAGCGGTGAGTCCCGGTAATGACTGCGAGTGCGGCG
>JAIOPA010000349.1 GCA_021414165.1 Candidatus Eiseniibacteriota bacterium | reverse complement strand
CTGCTCCCAGTACGCCGGGTTCAGCATGACGCCCACCAGCAGCGCTTCGCCGTCGCGCATGGCGGCCACACCGCCCAGCACACCGCTCGGTGAGCGCACCAGCTGGTCGCCGGTGAGTGCGGCGGGCAGCTCGCTCGCCATGTCCACCGTGTCGGCCGGCGGCGCGCCTTCGGGGCGAAGCGTGCTCATGAGATGCCAACCGAGCGAGTCGCGTTCGTACACCTGCACGAAGTCGAGCCCGGCTTCGAGCAAGCCGGCGCGTGCGGCCTCGCGTTGCTGGGCATCGGTGTCGAGCGCGGGCAGGCGCTTGGCCCACGCCTCGGCGCGTTCCACCGACGTGGCCTCGAGTCGCGTGAGCGTGGTGCGGTTGGTCTCGATCGCGGCGCGCAGCGCGTCATCCACGCCGCTCTGATACCAGCGCGTGGTGGCGGCGTGCAGCTGCACGAACGTGAACCACGCGAACGCCAGGGTAGGCGCCAACGCGAGCACGAGCAGTGCGATGAACAACCGGGTGCGTAAGGGCATGAGCGGTCCGGGACAAGAGAGGGCCGGCGGGGAACGCGGGCCGGAGCGCTACCTTACGACAGACTTACGACAGCCCGCCCAGCTGGCCACAGGCGGCCCAGATGTCGCCGCCCTGCGTGTGACGCACGGTCACGGCCGGCGCCTTGGGCAGCAGGCGCTCGACGAAGCGATCGATCGCCTCTTTGCTCGGCCGCTTCCAGTCCAGACCCGGCACCGGGTTGTACGGGATGATGTTCACCTTGCTCGGCATCGAGCGCGCGATCGACGCCAACCGGTCAGCGTCCTCGAGCGAATCGTTCACACCGCCCAGCAGCGTGTACTCGAGCGTCGTGCGGCGGCCGATGGTGCGGCCGTACTCCTGTGCAGCGTCCAACAGCTCGGCGATGGGCCAGCGCTTGTTCACCGGCACCAGCTCATCGCGCAGCGCGTCGGTGGTGGCGTGCAGCGAGATGGCCAGACCCACCTGCAGCTTGAGCTTGGTGAGCTCGCGGATCTGCGGCACCAGACCGCTGGTGCTCACCGTGAGCCGGCGCGCGCCCAGGTTGAGGCCGTTCTCATCGTGCAGGATCCGGATCGTCTCGGTGACCGCTTCCATGTTGGCGAGCGGCTCGCCCATGCCCATGAACACGATGTTGAAGCGATCGTCCTGCCAGCCGTGGAACTCGCCCATGGCCACCACCTGCGCCACGATCTCGTGTGCCTTGAGATTGCGCTTCAGGCCCATGAGGCCGGTCGCACAGAACGAACACTTGAGCGCGCAACCCACCTGGCTCGAGATGCAGAACGTGAGCCGCTTGGGCGTGCGCATGCTCACCGACTCCACGCGCGCACCGTCGGCCAGCCGGATCACGAACTTGTGCGTGTTGCCATCGGGGCTCTTGTGCACCGATGCGGTCTCGGGCAGCTCGAGGTCGCAGATGCCGGGCAGCGCTTCGCGGAACGCCAGCGGCAGGTTGGTCATGTCGAGCGGCGTGCGCACGTGCTTCTGGTAGACCCACGAGTAGACCTGCTCGGCACGGAACGCGGGCACGCCCATCCCCTCGACGTGCGCGCGGAGTCGCTCGCGGCTCATGCCGAAGAAGTTGGGGGCGCTGGGTCCCGTGATGGGCGTGAGGCTGGTCTGGCTCATGGTCTTCCGGGGTCGGGGTGCGGGGGCCGGGTGGGAGTGGGGATCACCGGCGCGGCGGCGTGCGGTGCACGACTCGCAGGGCGCAGATGGTAGCGAGCACAAGGGCTTGCGGTCAATCGCGGACTCATGGTATGCATGGCCATGCAATGAACTCTCGAGAGCGGCGGTTACACGAGGTGTTCGCGGTCCTGGCGCCGCCCCGGCGGTTCGAGCTGCTGTCACTGCTCGTGGCCGGGGGCAACCGCAGCGTGAGCCAGCTGGCCGAGGCGGTGGGGTTGTCGCAGTCCTGCACCACCCGCCACCTGCAGGCCCTCGAGAGCATGGGATTGGTACGCGGCGAGCGCGATGGCAAGCGGGTGGTGTTCCGCGTGCATGCGACCGACGTGGCGGCGGGATCGGTGCTGACCTCACTGGGTGTGGGGGGAACAGCGCTGGAACCGGGTGAGTACGATGCGCGGCCGAGGACCGAGGCGCTGCCAACGCCTTCGCGACCCGCCGCGGCATCGCCGCGCGACGCTCGGCGTCGCGGTGGCGCTCGCCCGGAGGGCCCCGGTCAGTCGACCGGGGCCCCGCCGTCACCGGCTGCGCCCGCGGCAGGGATCCCCCCTGCGGGGCCCGCCGTATCGCAACCGTCGGCCGAATCTGCTATTGAGTCCGCCACTCGTCCGGCGCCCATGCGGCGGCGCGACGAGATCGAGGATTTCCTTCTCTAGTCCAACTGGATCACCAACCTATGCGCGTCGGTGCAATTGATATCGGCTCCAACTCGGTGCGCCTGCTGGTGGCCGAGATCCCCGACGCCGAGCCCTGGGGACCCGACCTCGAGACGGTCGCCCGCGCCGGAGAGGCGTGCCGGCTGGGCCGTGGCCTGCACGAGTCCGGCCGCGTGGACGACGAACTGGTCGAGCGCGCCGCCGGCATCGTGCACGAGTTCCTGCGCCGCGCGCGTTCGCTGGGCGCGCGCCATGTCGTCGCCGCGGCCACGGCCGCGCTGCGCCGCGCCACGAACGGGGCCGCAGCCGCCGAGCGCATCAGCGAAGTCGCCGGCGTGCCGGTGCGCATCCTGTCCGAGGCCGACGAAGCCCGGCTCGTGTATCGCTCGGTGGTGATGGGCCTGGGCCAGGGTGTGCGCGGCAGCCAGAGCGTGGTGTTCGACCTGGGCGGCGGCAGCACCGAAGTGGCGAGCGGCGTGGGCGAGCGGCTCGGACGCTGGACCAGCCTGCCGTTCGGGGCGGTGACGCTCACCGAACGCCTGGCGGCCTCCGATCCGCCCACGCCCGAGCAGCTGGCCAGCAGCCGCGCCTGGGTGCGCGATGAACTTATGCATGGTTGTGCATTGTTCCCCGAGAAGATCGCCGTGCTGG
>JAIOPA010000348.1 GCA_021414165.1 Candidatus Eiseniibacteriota bacterium | reverse complement strand
AAGCGCGGGAACATCTCGAGCTTCTCTTCGGGGTACTGGACCGTGAACGGCTTCTTGAAAAGGTTCTCGAGCGTGACGCCGAGACCGGTCGCGAGTTCCTTGATCATCTTGCGAGTCCCTCGAGCGGGCCATCACTCCCCGACCCACCTTGGTCGAGGACGGCAGGAACATTACCGGGCCGCTCGGCAGGCGGCAAGTCGGGCTGCCGCTGGGATTTGCGACCCTCCCCCCGTGCTCTGCATCGCATGGATGCACGGGGCTGCTGTGTCGTCGGGATCGCGCAGCGAGCCAGCGCCTGAGCGCTTCCCTACTTCAACCGCTTGGCGAGCGCCATGGGGTCGAGCGTGATGTTCACGCCGATGCGGTCCACATTGGGCAGCCCGCTGTCATGGGCCTGAGGGATGTTGGCGTAGTCGAAGTCAAAGGCCATGACGCCACCCACCGGAACGTGGAGGCCGGCGCCGTAGGTCGGGTCGGTGAGTTGTCCGACCTGGTCGTCGTAGTAGCCGATGCGCGCAGAGAGGATGCCGAGCAATGTCGCCTCGAACCCGAGGTTGTTGACGTTGTAGTCGACCTCACCGAGCCGGCCGAAGGAGGCACGGTCGAGAGCGAGCGTGAACGCCAGCGTGCGGTCGACGCCGATGATCGGGTTCAGACTCGTGACGCCTGCCGGGAACGCTTCCTTGAGCACCAGTCGCGTGGCCACCCCGAACCGGTGCGTGCGCGTGCCGGGCTCGAGGCCGAAGCCGAAGTCGAAGAGCTGCTTGTTCGCGCCGAGCACGGCGTAGCCGAGGCCGACCTCAAGGCTCCTCCGGGACTCCTCGGGGAGCAGCGGCATGCGGGCGGAGATGCCGGCATCGATGCCCGTCGCCTCGGCCGACACGGGGCCCAGCGAGACGCGCGTGTCCTTGGACTGGATGCCGATCGCGAGATCGGCGCGCGCCAGCACGGAGGACCCGGGCAGGCGCCCGAGTGCACGCATGACTTGCAAGGGTGAGACACCGATGGCCCACGACCGGATGCGCTCCTCGTCCACGAAGGGCGAAGACGTCCCGTAGTCGAGGCGCGTCTCCCCCAGTCCTTCAAATGGCTGGCCCGAGAGCGACACGCCGATCCCAGCGCCTCCGAGACGCAAGTGCTTGGACGTCAGGTAGACATCGTCCGCGAGTCCCGGCACCAGCCGGGTCCGCGTGTACGCCCACTCGATCCCCTGCACACTCGAGAGCGAGGCGGGATTGCCCCACACGCCGACCGCTCCCCAGGCCACGCCGGTACTGGCGCCACCCATCGCGGCGGAACGGATCGACAGGTCGAAGTCCTGCGAGCGCGCGGTGCCCTGCGCGTGAGCGTGAGCGAACGAGAGCGTGAGGCCGGCGGCGAACGCCAGGACCCGGATGATCGTCTTCATCGGAGCGACTCCTTGCTAGTGATGTTGCACCGCAGCCAGGACATCCATGCCGAGCGAGACGCCGAAGCGATGACGCGTGTCGATCCCGTTGCCCCCGGGCCACGTCCCCCAATCGCCGCCGAGCGTTGCGATGCTCGCGATCGGGAGCCGCAGACCCGCGCCGATCGTCGGACCATCGAAGTCGCCATCGCCATCGACGACATAGCCTGCGCGCACACTCACGAGATCGAGCAGCGTCATCTCGGTGCCGAACAGGTTCCGCGGCGCGGAACTCTCGAACTCGTCCGTCCAGCTCTCGTTGTCGTAGGCGAGTGCCCACTCGAGTGTGCGCCGCGAATGGAACGGCCAGCCGCGGAGAGGGGCCGACTCGTCCTGGTCCTGGGTCACGCGCAGCGCGACACCGATGCGACGGATCCGGGTCTCGTCACCTGGGATGAAGAAGGGAATGCCGCCGACGGGCTGGTGGGGTGCGTTCCCGAGTCGGGCATACCCGGCCCCCAGCTCCAGCCGCGTGCCGGCGCGTTGAGCGAGTCGCAGCCGGAGTTGCGCGCCCCAATCCGTGGAGCGGGTCGGCTCCAGCACCGTCGAGGACCCGACCTCGTAGTGCGACTCCCGATGATGGAGCCCGAACGCCACATGGAGGTCGCGCGCGATCGCGTCGGCACCCAAGAGGTGCAACGCCTGCGCCATGGCAAGCGGAGCGATGCCGATCGCATAGGACTCGACGTGCTCCCCGATGTCCGGGTTCGCGCCACCGAAGGGATCGATGCCGGAGTTCACCAGGCTCCACTCAGCAGAACCGAGACCCTCGATCGGCTTGCCGGAGAGCGAGAGCCCGATGCCCGCCGCACCGAGCTGCAGCTCCTGCGACTGGAACACGAGGTCGTTGGAGAACTCGGGCAGCACGCGCGTATGCGTCATCACCCAGCGCAGCCCGTTCACGCCCGACAACGACGCAGGGTTGCCCCACGTGGCCGCATCGCCCCACGACACGCCCGCACTCGCGCCGCCCATACCGGCGGCTCGGATCGACGTGTCGATCGTCATCGCAGGGCCGGCCGAGGCTGACGCGACCAGACAGCACGAGAGCAAGATTGCAGACGCCAAGCCGTGAGACCGAGATGCCATGACAGCCCCCAATGGACGCGACTCCTCGGGTGCGCGAGCGGAGGGGGGGGCCGCTCCAGCACACTAGAGTCGCGGCAGCGTGATGCCCACCTGGTTCTGGTACTTGCCGCCCTTGTCCTTGTACGACACCTCGCACACGGACTCGGCCTTGAAGAACACGACCTGGGCGATGCCCTCGTTCGCGTAGATCTTGGCGGGCAGCGGCGTGGTGTTGCTGATCTCGAGCGTCACGTAGCCTTCCCACTCGGGCTCGAACGGCGTGACGTTGGTGATGATGCCGCAGCGCGCGTACGTCGACTTGCCCATGGTGATCGTGAGCACGTCGCGCGGGATCCGGAAGTACTCCACGGTGCGCGCCAGTGCGAACGAGTTGGGCGGCACGATGCAGACCGGGCCCTTGAAGTCGACCATCGTGGACGGATCGATGTTCTTGGGGTCGACCACCGTGCTCATGACGTTCGTGAAGATCTTGAACTCGTCGGCCACGCGGATGTCATAGCCGTAGCTCGACACGCCGTACGAGATGACGCCCTGACGGACCTGCTTCTCCTCGTAGGGCTCGATCATGCCGTGTTCCTTGCACATCTTACGGATCCAATGATCCGGCTGGACGCTCATCGGGACTCCCTGCGCGGCGGCTGCCGGCGCGTTTAGATGCGGCCGAGCAGGCGCACCACGTGCACGAGCTCGGGGATCAGTAGTTGTTCGAGGGCCTGTCGCACCGCCCCCGAGGACCCGGGAAGGTATACGACCAGCCGCCCGCGCGCGACCCCGGCGCCGGCCCGGCTCAACCATGCGGCGGCCCCCACCGCGGCCCACGACAGGGCGCGGAAACGCTCGCCGAATCCGGGCAGTTCCCGCTCCAGCAACGGCTCCACCGCCTCGGGCGTCACGTCGCGGGGGGCCACACCGGTGCCACCGGTCAAGATGACGACGTCGACCGCACGCTTGGCCAGCGCCGCGCGCGTGGCGCGCCGGATCGTGGCCACTTCGTCCTTGGCCCAGGCGCGCGAGATCACCGTGAACCCGGATTGCAGCAACATGCGCTCGGCGAGCGCGCCGCTCGTGTCGTCGGCGCCGCGTCGCGTGTCGCTCACCGTGATGATCGCCACCGCGACCGGCCGCACCGCGCGCTGATGCGCAGCGTGGCTGGGATCGGGCCGCGGCTTTGCGGCGGGCCGCCGGGTGGTGCGCTTCTTGGCTGCGCTCATACGACGCCTGCTTTCGTCCATGCCGCGATCGGGGTCGGCGTGACCCCGAAGTGCGACGCCCACGGCTCGCATTCGGCCAGCCGATGCTCGGCGATCTCATCGAGAGCCGGCTCCCACGCCGCGCCATCACGGGCGTTGCCGCTCGCCTGCGCGTGTGCGGCCAACTCGCTCCACGTGAACCGCTCGGCGCCCGCGAGTTCGTACCAGCCCTGCCAGAGCGCGCGGCCATCGAGTGCGCGCTCGAGCGTGTCGATCACATCGCCCTCGTACACGGGGTCGACCAGCTTGCGGCCCTGGTGGGGCAATGCGGGCCGCGTGCGCAGCATGCGCCAGAGCGGCGCCTCGGGGCCGATCACCGGGGCCAGGCGCAACGTGAGCGTGGGCGCGCCACCGCCACGCACATGCTCCTCGAGACGCCAGAGACGCTTGAGGCTCTCGCACTTCGCATCGGGGTGCACACCGAGCCGCGACAGCATGAGCACGCGGAAGCGCCGCTCGCCCATTGCACGCACCATGCCGCCGAAGTCGAACACGAACGGACCATCCGAGACCACCAGCGTAACCGTGCGCGCGTCGGCCGCGAGCTGCGATGGCTCCTGCGCCACGGCGTGGCCGCGGGCGGCGAGCGCGCGCACCAACCGCGCGGCGGGTTCGGCCAGCGGACCGGCGAGCAACAGGCTCATGGCGTCTGCTCCAGTGCGAGCGCCAACTGGCGGCGATGCGAGCGGTCGTGCTCGTCCCACTCGCGCATCATGTCGCCCAGTGGGTAGCTGCCACGCGACGGATGCAGCGCAACGCGCGCCCAGTCGTCGCGGCCCAGCGGCGCGAGCCGTGTGACGAACTGCTTGCGCAGCATGCGCCACTCCGAGAGCACCGCGGCCGCATCGGCACCGGCGTAGCCCGTGACACGGGCGGATGAAGTGAGGTCCGCAGGTGTGAACACCGGCTGCGACTGCGTGAGCAACACCTCGAGTCGCGGCAGGAACACATCGCGATCGGTATCGCGCAGATGCGCGAGCACCTCGAGTGCGCTCCAACGCTCGGGGCCCGGGCGCTGCGCCAATCGTGCGGCGCTCACGCCCGCGATGCGCTCGTCGATCCACTCGGGCGACTCGGCGAACGTGGCCAGCAGCCCGCCCCACTCGGCGTAGGTCATGGGACCCGGACCGCCCGGCGTGATGCCGGTATCGCTCGTGCGTGGTGCGAACGCGCGCGCGTGCCCGCGCGCCAGATAGCTCTTCGCCAACTCGGCATAGTGCGTCGCACCCTGCGCGATGGCCGCGCGGTGCGTGTCGCTCA
>JAIOPA010000236.1 GCA_021414165.1 Candidatus Eiseniibacteriota bacterium | reverse complement strand
CACGATGAGCGGGTAACCACCCAGCAGGCTGGTGTCGATGCCGCGGCCGGGCACGCCCGCCTCGAGCACCACCCAGTGCGGCGTGGGGATGGCCTCGCGCTCGAACACGCGCTTGCTCATGGCCTTGTCCATGGCGATCGCACTCGCGAGCACGCCCGAGCCGGTGTACGTCTTGCCGGCCAGATCGAGCGCGGCCTGGATCGTACCGTCCTCGCCATACGTGCCATGCAGCGCGATGAACACCAGCTCGGCGTTGGTCACGGCCGGCGTCTCGAGGCCCTTGAGCATGGCCGAGACCGGCAGCTTCAACACGGCCTCGCGCTTGGGCGCGCTCGCCTCTTCCTTGCCCGCCGGCAGCACGGCGCCATCGGCCGCGTCGACCGACGTGACGTCATGGCCCAGATTGCGCAGCGCCTGCGCCACACCCTGCCCCGTGCGCAGCGAGATCTCGCGCTCGCTCGAGCGCCCACCCATGAGCACCGCGATCTTCATGATGTTCGATTCCCTTCGGTTGGTGACGTGGTGCAGCGGCGGCTCAAGCCTTCGTTGGCGAGACGCTCGCACGTTCGAGGCGTGACACACAGCGTTCGCGTCCGAGCAGCTCCGCGATGAGCGGCAACTCCGGCCCGTGCGTGCGGCCCGTGAGAGCGGCACGGATGGGCTGGAACAGCTCGCGGCCTTTGATGCCGAGTGCGGGGCCGAGCGCTTGAATGGCGGATTTAACCCCTTCGGCGCGCCAGTCCGCAAGCGCGGCGAACGCCCCTGCGGCCGCGGCGCACACGCCCGCGGCGCTGGGAGCGGCGAGCACGGCCTGCGCGTCGGCGTCGGGCTGCGGCGTCTCGTCCACGAACGGCGCCAACTCGGGGGCCAGATCGGCGAGCGTGGCCAGATTGCCGCGCACCGCCTCGAGGATCCGGCCGAGCGCTCCGGCCGGCCACGCCTCCACCGCAGGCGGCAGGAAGACCGGCGCATCGGCGCCGGCACGGCGTACGTAGGCCTGCAGCTCGTCGCCGCTGGCACCATGCAGCCACTGCGCGTTCATCCACGCCAGCTTGGCCGCATCGAACACCGAGCCGCTCTTGCCGAGCCGGTCCAGCGTGAACGCCTGCAGCATGTCGGCGCGCGTGAGCACATCACGGTCGTCGCCCGGGTGGAACCCGAGCAGTGCCAGGTAGCTGAGCAGTGCGTCGGCCACGTAGCCCGCGCGGCGCCAGTCGCCCACCGCCACGGCCGCCTCACCCGAGCGCTTGCTCATCTTGGTGCGGTCGGTGTTCAGGATGAGCGCGACGTGCGCGAACGTGGGAGCGGTCCAACCGAACGCGTCGTACAGCATGAGCTGGCGCGGCGTGTTGGCCAGGTGCTCCTCGGCGCGCAGCACATGCGTGATC
>JAIOPA010000235.1 GCA_021414165.1 Candidatus Eiseniibacteriota bacterium | reverse complement strand
AGCGGGATCTCCATGCCGCCCACGAACCCGACCTTGCCGGTCTTGCTCGTGAGCGCGGCCAGCGCGCCCACCAGGAAGCTGCCCTGTTCCTCGCGGAACTTGAGTGCCACCAGGTTCTCGGGAAGCGTGTCGCCGGCATTGTACGTGTAGTCCACGCACGCGAACTTCTGCTGCGGGAACTCCTTCGCCAGGTTCTTGATGTCGTCGGTGAACAGGAAGCCGACGCCGAACACCATCTTGTTGTCGCCCGCGGCCAACTGGCGCAGCTGGGCCTCGCGGTCCGAGCCCTCGTTGGTCTCGAGCGTGCTGAACGTGATGCCGAGTTCGTTCTGCGCGTGCTCGAGCCCGGCGTAGGCGGCATCGTTGAAGCTCTTGTCACCGCGGCCGCCGATGTCGAACACCAGGCCCACGGGGAACGCGCCGCTGGCGGCGGGCGTCTCGGACTTCTTGCCGCAGCCCGCGCTAGCGAGCAGCGACAGCGCGGCGAACGCGCTTACGAGCAGCAGTCGGCTTCGCATCGAACACTCCTTCGAGTTCGTTGAACGGCCGCGCGCGGCGGCCCAGATCGAAGCAACGCCGGCAGCGCGCCTCGTAGATCTCGCTGCCACCCACCACGACACGGCCGGCCTTCTGCACCTTGCGATACGTGCGGTTGGCGGGCGCGCCGCACACCACGCAGATCGCGAGCGTCTTGGTGATGTACTCGGCGATGGCGAGCAGCTGCGGCATGGGCTCGAACGGCTGGCCCAGGTAGTCCTGGTCCAGGCCGGCCACGATGACGCGCTTACCCATGCGCGCGAGCTTCTGGCACACGTCCACCAGACCGGCGCCCAGGAACTGGCCCTCGTCGATGCCGATGACCTGCGCTTCGTGCGCATGCTTGAGCACATCGGCGGCCGTGCGCACCGCACGCGAGGGAATGCGCACCTCGTTATGCGACACGATGGCGTCGGTGGCGTAACGGTTGTCGATGAACGGCTTGAAGATCTCGACCCGCTGACGGGCGATCTGGGCACGACGCAGCCGGCGGATGAGTTCTTCCGTCTTGCCGCTGTACATGCTGCCGACGATCACCTCGATCGAGCCGGTCCCGGGGTACTGACGAGTAGGTTCGCTCATAGGGGAGCGGACGCTACGCGGCGGGCGTGGGGTGCGTCAATCGCGCGCCCGCGGCCGGTGTCCCGGCCCCACGGGTGCCCGGGGAACCGCTCAGCCCGCGAGCGGGGCGGTGGCGTCCACGCCGCGTTCGCGCAGCAGCTCGCGGATCTTGGTCTTCACCAGGTCGATCGCGACCTTGTTGTGGCCGCCGCCGGGAATGATCACGTCGGC
>JAIOPA010000234.1 GCA_021414165.1 Candidatus Eiseniibacteriota bacterium | reverse complement strand
GCGGCTGCGGCGGTGATGCCGGACGCGGCGTGGCCACGGCTGCGGGCGTCGCGATACTGCTGGTGCTCGGCGCGGGCGCCGGCGGTGCGGCGGCGGTGGGCGTGGAGCCTGCGCCCAGACGCGCGAGCACGGCCTTGCACGCCGAGCGCAACGTCTCCGAGACACCCACTCCCGTGGAGGCCACCGCCTCGAACTCGGGCCAGTTCTGTACGTTGAGCGTCTTGTGCAGACGATCGACCGGGATGGTGACCGGCAGGTCGCGCTTGTTCCACTGGAACACCCACGGGATGCGCGCCAGAGCGGGCCCCGTGATGCCGAGCGTGCGCAGATGCTCATTGAGGTCGGCGAGCGACTCCCGGTTCGCGGCCTCGCGCGACGGATGCGAGTCGGCCACGAACACCAGGCCGTCGACGCCCTGCAGCACCGCGCGGCGCGACAGCTTGTAGTAGACCTGCCCGGGCACCGTGTACAGGTGGAAGCGGGTCAGGAAGCCGTTCACCTGCCCCAGGTCGATGGGCAGGAAGTCGAAGAACAGCGTGCGCTCGTGATCGGTCGCGATCGAGATCTTCTTGCCGCGCCGCTCCGGCGGCAGCTTGTCGTGCAGCGAGCGCAGGTTCGTGGTCTTGCCACAGAGCCCGGGCCCGTAATACACGATCTTGAAGTGGATCTCGTGCGTCCGGTGGTTGATGAGCGCCAAGTTGCTGCCCCTCCGGCCGCGACGCGGCTTACTCGCCGAACAGCGCGTCGACCTCGTTGGCCGCAGCGGCCGCGAACTCCGGCGCTGCCTCGAACGAATCCTGCGGCGTCTCGGCGATACCGACCTTCTCGAACAGGGCGCGGAACACCTCGTCGAGCGTCTCGGCGCCTCGGCGCGAGCGGATACGCACCAGGCCCAGCGTGCTGCGCTTGTCGAACACGACCGACAGGATGACCCGGTCGGCGAGCAGGCGCGAGTACACCGAGCGCGAACGGCCCTCGTTCACGACCGCGTCCACCGAGCTCTCGCCCAACAGCTGGGCCAGTTCGGCATTCGCCGTGAAGTCCGCGGCCGCGAGGCTCGCGAACGACGTGACGTCGAAGTCATCGACCCGGCCGGACGACGTGATCACCTGGCCCGAGCGGTCGATGAGATGGGCACTCAGCGCATTGGTACGCTGAAGCAGCTCATCGAGCACGTGGTCGATGAGCTTGAAGTCGTTTTCAAACAGAGTCCACTGCGGCATGTCGCTCCCCCGCGCGTGTGCGGATGTGCGGCGCGTCACCTTGTAGGAACCCTGTGGCACGTCCCTGTTCCCACGGGTAGAGGTATCACGGCGCAAGCTCTGCCGACAAGCGGAGTTTGCCCATCGGGGGACGTTCCAAGGTCGAATGCGGCCGCGCTCCGGCAGGAAGTTCCGGTGCGCCGGGGCCGCCACGCGGCGCGCCGGCGAGCCACGACTCAGTCGTGCTCGTCCTCGATCTCGCCCACGATCTCCTCGAGGATGTCCTCGAGCGTCACGATGCCCAGGAAGCGGCCCTCGAGATCGCGCACGATCGCCATCTGGCGGTGCTCGCGGCGGAACACCGTGAGCGCGCGCGCCAGCGACACCTCGGAACCGATCTCGAGCGCGGGGTACATGGCGTCCTCGAGGATGACCAGGTTCATGAGGCTGAAGATGTGGAACAGGTCCTTGGTGTTCACGATGCCCACGATGGTGTCGGCGTCGCCATCCCAGACCGGCATGCGCGTGTGCGCGCTCATGCGGGCGGTCTCCAGGATGTCGTCCGGCTTGGCGGTCTTGGCGATCGTGACCACCTTGTCGCGCGGCACCATGACGTCGCGCACCTTCTTGTCCGATAGCTCGAACACCGCGCGTGCGTACTTGGCCTCGTCCGGCTGGATGACGCCGGCCTCCTGCCCCTCCTCGATGAGCATGTCGATCTCGTCCGAGGAGTGCGCGTGACTGCCCGACTTGAGTGGCGGCAGGCGCAACTGGCGCACGACCCAGTTGCCGGCGCCGTTCATGAAGTGGATGAAAGGCCGGAACACGCGGCCGAAGATGAGCAGCGGGGCCGCCACCACGAGTGCCACCGAGTCGGGGCGTTCCAACGCCACGGCCTTCGGCGCCAACTCGCCCAGCACGACATGCAGGAACGTGATGAGCATGAACGACACCGCCACCGCGGCGCCATGCGTGACCACCTCGCTGAATCCACCCGGGAGTGAGCGGAACAGGGGCTCGACCAGATGGGCGATCGCCGGCTCGCCGACCCAGCCCAAGGCGAGGCTCGAGAACGTGATCCCCAGCTGGGTCGCCGCGATGGAGTCATCGAGATGCTCGATCGCCTTCTGGACCGGCAGGGCTCCGAACTTGCCCTGCTGCACCAGTTCCTCGACCCGCGTCCAGCGCACCGTGACCAGCGCGAACTCGGCCGAGACGAAGAAACCATTGAGCCCCACCAACAGGAGCACCGCGAAGATCTGCAGGATGTCGACGAAGTAGGTCACGCCGGTCAGTCCACGTCGCGCCGGCCCTCGAGCGCGCGGGCCAGGGTGACCTGATCCGAGTACTCGAGGTCCGAGCCCATGGGCACGCCCCGCGCAATGCGCGTCACGCGCACGCCGAGCGGCGTGAGCAGCTTGCTCAGGTAGAGCGCGGTGGCCTCACCGTTCACGTTGGGGTTCGTGGCCAGGATGACCTCTTGGATCTCGCTGCCACGCAACCGCGACAACAACTCGCGGATGCGAAGCTGCTCGGGGCTCGTGCCCTCGAGCGGCGACAGCGCCCCGCCCAACACGTGATAGCGCCCGCCGAACTGGCCGGTGCGCTCGAACGCCAGCACATCGACCGGCTGCTCGACCACGCACAGCACGCGCGGATCGCGGCGCGGGTCCCCGCACAGCGCGCAGGGGTCCGTCTCGCTGAAGTTGCCGCACGTGGAACAGAAGCCCACGCGCTCGCGCACCGCACGGATGGCATCGGCCAACCGCAGCGCGTCCTCCTTGGGCACGCGCAGCAGATGCAACGCCAAGCGTTGCGCGCTCTTCAGCCCGATGCTCGGCAGCTTCTCGAGCTCGGTGATGAGCAGTTCCAGGTACTTCGAGGAATACACGGGGGCGGGATCGGCGTCAGAACGGCAGGTTGAAGCCGCCGGTGACCTTGGAATAGGCCTCGGCCATCTTCTCTGCCGACGTGCGCTGGGCCTCGCCAATCGCGGTGATCAGCAGGTCCTCGAGCAGCGTGACGTCCTTCTCCTCGAGCGCCTTGGGGCTGATCTCGAGCTTCTTGAGCAGCTGCTTGCCATCGACCACGGCCTTCACCATGCCGCCGCCGGCGGTGGCCTCGTAGCGCTCCTCGCCCAACTTCTCCTGAAGATCGCCCATTTGTTTCTGCATCTTCTGCGCCTGCTTCACCATGTCGCCGAAGCTCTTCATTCCTTGCGTTCTCCTCCGCGCGAAGCGCGGTCGATGAGTTCACCGTCGAACACCTGCATGGCGCGGTCGATGATCGGCTGCAGATCGGTCGCCGCTGCCGTGTTGCGGCGCGTGATCGACCTTGCCTCACCCTCGACACAGCGCAGATCCATCGTGCGGCCGAATGCCCGCGAGAGTTCCTCGAGCATGACCGGCCGGTGCTCGCCCGAATCCACCACAGCACGGTGCAGTCCGTCCATGGCCAGCACGACCACATCGCCGGACACGCCCACGAACGAGACCTCCTCGAGGAACGCGCCCAGCATGCGCTTGCGCGTGTTCGTGGAGGCCATGGCCGACTTCCAGGCGGCTTCGCCCGCCTCGTCCAGCACGACATCGGCCGGCATGCCTGCAACTCGCGGTGCCACGGGCGCGGCGGGCGTGCTCGGAGCCGCCGGTGCGCCCAGGCGCGCGGGCGGCGTGAACGGCGGCACCACCGGCGACACCGCACGCGGCGGTGCGGCGGGCGGCGTGAACGCCGGACGCGCAGGCGCAGGCGCGGAAGGAGCGGCAGGCGTGGGCAACGAGATGTTGGTGCTCGGCGTGAAGCCGCGCGCCGGGGCCCCGGGCGGCGTGAACGTGGGCGCAGGTGCGGCGGGCTCGGCGAAGCCACGCGTGCGCGGCGGCATGGGCGTGGCACCGCGCACCGGCGCAGCACCCCCGACGGCCGAGACCGCGCCACCGCTCAGGCGGCGCTCCAGCTGTTCCAGTCGCTCGATGAGCGCGGCCACCGACTCCGACGCCTCGAGCGTCGCCATCTGCAGCACGGCCGCCTCGAGGTGCACGAGCGGCTGCGGGGAGTCGCGCATGGGCCACTGGCACTCGGCCGCGAGCCGCATGAGCCGCAGCAGATCGGTCTCGGCCCACGCCTCGCCATGCTGCTTCAAGCGCGCCAGGTCCTCATTGCTCGCCGCCACCAGCTCGTGCGACTTCTCGGGGTCGACCTTCACCACGAGCACGTTGCGGAAGTGCTCGGCCAGGCCTTCGGCCAGTTCCTTGGGATCTTGCCCTTTGTCGAACGCCGAGTGCAGTTCACGCAGCGTGGCCTGCGGGTCGCGCTGGATGATCGCCTCGCCGATGCGGAAGAACACCTCGCGATCGGGAATGCCCAGCACGCGCCGCACCAGCGCCTCGTCAATGGCCGGCTCACCCGCCGAGACCACCTGGTCGAGTGCCGACACCGCGTCGCGCATGGAGCCCTCGCCCTTGTGGGCGATGAGCAGTGCCGCGCCATCGGTGAGCTTGAACTTCACGCCATCGGCGTCCTTGGCCTCGCGGCGCTCGATCTCGAGCAGCCGATCGGCCACACGGCGGATCGCGACGCGCGCGAAATCGAAACGCTGCGTGCGCGAGCGGATCGTGTCCGGCAACTTCTGCGGATCGGTGGTCGCGAAGATGAACACCAGATGCGCCGGCGGCTCCTCGAGCGTCTTGAGCAACGCGGCGAACGCGTCGCCCGACAACTGGTGCACCTCGTCGATGATCACGACACGGTACTTGCCGCCCGTGGGCGCGAACCGCACGCTCTCGCGCAGCGCCTGTACATCGGCGATGCCGCGGTTGCTGGCGCCGTCGATCTCGAGCACGTCGAGCGAGACGCCCGCCGCGATCTCGGTGCACGACGTGCATGCGCCACAGGGCTCCGCGGACTTGCCGCGATTCGTGCAGTTGAGCGCCTTGGCCAGGATGCGGGCGCTGGTCGTCTTGCCGACCCCGCGAGCACCCGTGAACAGGAAGCCCTGTGCGACGCGGCCGGAATCGAGCGCGGCCGAGAGCACCTGGGTGACGTGGTCCTGCCCGACCAGATCGGCGAAGACCTGGGGACGGTACTTGAGCGTTAGCGCGCGAGGGGCCATGGGACCGTGGCGTGGGCGGCGGGCCGCGAAGCGCGGCGGTGCCGCAGCAGGAGCCTGACCTAGGAGTACGTCGGAGTGCGACCGCCGAATAAAAGGGCCAGGGGATCCAGCGGCACACCCGAAGGTCTGTTTACCGCTGCTACCTTCCGGTCCTGACGGGGTTCACAAGTCCGGGTTGCGCGGGGCCTGGCCCAAAGCCTTGTAGATGAAGCGAAAGAATGGTGGAGATGATCGGGATCGAACCGACGACCTCCTCGTTGCGAACGAGGCGCTCTCCCAGCTGAGCTACATCCCCACCCAATCCTTGGTCGCTGCCCGGAGCTGACGCGTGCGGGGCACGGGCTCCATCAAGGCAGCGAGCGGCAGGCATATTAGCAGCCCCACCCACGCGGTCAAGTCCCGCGCCCGTAGGCGGTTGCCCGTCTGCCTCCCACTGCTTGAAACGCTCTGCCTAGCCCGTCGCGCAGGTCTCGCAGCGGCCGAACAGGAAGATCTCGTGGCTCTCGAGTGCGAACCCCTTGGGCAGGCACTTGTCGAACGCACTGGCGCAACCGGTGAGGTCGAACACCTTGTTGCAGTCGTTGCACCGGAAGTGGTGGTGATGCCCGAGCCCGGCGCGCTCGTAACGCGGCGCCTCGCCCGGCAGTTCAACGGCCGCGAGCACGCCGTCATCGAGCATGCGCTTGATGGTGCGGTACACCGTCGCCATGCCCAGGCCCGGTGCGATCGAGCGAGCAGCCTCGAAGATCTCGGGAGGGCTCATGGGGCGCCCAGCTTCCTCGAGCACCGTGTGAATCGCCTTGCGCTGCGCAGTGGTGCGTTCCATTTGGGGTGTGTTCTCCGTGTTTCGGACCTGACCGGTGCATCCGATGGAGCGGATGCACTGGCCATCCCTGTGTCAGGCCATGGGAGCCTGACGCTCTGGGAATGATGGCGGAGAGAGAGGGATTCGAACCCTCGAGGCGTTATTAGCGCCTACACGATTTCCAATCGTGCTCCTTCAACCGCTCGGACACCTCTCCGCGAGACCCACGCACACCCTTCCTTGGCCTCCCATGGGAGGAGGCCCAGGACCGCATGCGCTTCAATCGCCATCGGTACGGAACACCTCTACGTACGGTTACCCCGCCCGAGGCAGTCGGACAGGATCGCGAACACGAGAAGCTAATGACCAATGTACGCGACGGTAAGGCGCAGCGGCAAGGCGGGATGGCCCGTCACGGCTCGCCCCGCGAGCAAAGTCCGGCGGCTCGATCGCACGATCGGCGCGCCCGAAGGCCCTGCCCGGAAATAAGAAAGCCCGCCGTCCTGGCGGGCCTGCTGGTGCGAGCTCGGAGCGCTCGTTCGTGGAACCCCGGTGGGGCCACGAGGCGCTGCGGGCTGGCGGAGAGGGGGGGATTCGAACCCCCGATACCCGTGAAGGTATAACGGTTTTCGAGACCGCCGCATTCAACCACTCTGCCACCTCTCCACCGGCGTGTTTACACGAATTCGCCGGGGGTCCGCAAGTGAATGGCCCGGAACGTCCCGCGAGCCGTGGCCCGGCACGCCCAAACTCGCCATTGTTCGACGACCGTACAAACCGCATGATAGGCGCATCGCACGCCACGCCCCGCCCGCGAACCCAGCGGCCGCCGCGGGTCCCCACCGGCCATCCCACGCGGTCCACCGAGCAGGAGCCCCATTGCGTCGCTCCCCCGCCGTCCTCGCGCTAGCCCTCGTCCTGATCACCGCTGGCGCCGCGCGCGCCCAGGTCGGCCCGTTGCTCTGGGAGGATCGCTTCGACGACCTGAGCCACTGGCTCAAGGTCACGGGCAACGGCAGTTGGGGCTGGGGCAACGGCGAACTGGAGTTCTACAAGAACGAGAACGTCGACATCGCCCCCGTGCCCGGCGAGCCCGGCAACAACGCGCTGCGCATCGTCGCCAAACGCGAGAGCGGCGCGGGCATCGTGGATCAGTGGGGCAACCCGCTCGCCTACACCTCGGGCAAGGTCGTGACCAAGTCATTCGTCTCGGTGCGCTACGGCATGATCGAGACGCGCGTGATGGTGCCCGACCTGAACCTCGGTGGCTGGCCTGCCGTGTGGATGCTGGGCACCGCCAACGCGTCGTGGCCCAACTGCGGTGAGGCCGACCTCATGGAGATGGGTGCGGCCAAGGCGTTCCGTGATCTGCACGACACGCACAACGGTGGCGACGGTTTGAACCACTCGACCGTCAACCAGATGGTCGGCGCGAACGCCATCTACTACTCACCCTCGGCGGTCGGCCCCGGCAATCCCTCGGGCGCGGCCAGCCTGGCGTTCGATCCGGCCGACGCGTTCAATCGTCCGTACTACAACCACGCGCAGCCGCTCGCCGGGCGCTTCCTCATCTACCGGCTGTACTGGGACGCGAACTCCATGCGCTTCACGGTCGTCGATCAGGGCGTCGAGCACGACCTGTACACGCAACCGTTCGCGCTGGGCCCGGACTCGGACGAGTTCCGCCAGCCGTTCTATCTGCTCGCCAACCTCGCGATCGGCGGCGCGTACACCGATGCCTACCGGTTGGGCGATCCCGCCAGTGGCGCGCCCATCAGCTTGCCACTGCCGGCCACCATGCTGGTCGACTACGTGCGCGTGTATCAGTGGAACGGGCAGGGCGTGGTCACGCTGGGCCCGCCCGCCGCGCAACTGGGGCGCGTGGGGCTGTTGACAGATATGAAGAGGTTCTTGTAGGTAATGTTTG
>JAIOPA010000266.1 GCA_021414165.1 Candidatus Eiseniibacteriota bacterium | reverse complement strand
GACCTCACGCTGGTGCTCACCAGCGGTCAGTAGTCTCGCCGCCGGCTCTGCCGGTCGCGGAAGCTTCATCCCGGAAGGGCGGCCCTGTGGGGCCGCCCTTCCGCTTTTGTGGCCGCTGCGCGTGCTCGCCGCGCGGCCTGGCCCCGTCCGCTCGCGGCCCAGATGAACATGGTCTTGCATCCTGCGGGTGGATTCGCCCGTGCGGCGGCGGCGGGCTGCAGCAAGCAATGCGGGTGCTGCAGAACGTGCACCGCGCCCGTGGTCCTCTGGACACGTTCGCACTCAAGCCGGCCCGCGCCTCCGCCGATAAAGCCAAGGTGCGCAGCGCGCAAAGCGATCCGGGCCGAGCTTTCGCCGGTCGTGGCACGCCACCTGCACGAAGCATCGGCATGGAGCACATCGTGGCGGTGCAGAACCCAACCCATCCGAAGGAGATACAAATGTCGCGCAATCAGAAGGGCTTCACCCTCATCGAGCTCATGATCGTCGTCGTGATCATCGGTATCCTCGCGGCCATCGCGATCCCGAACTTCATCGCCATGCAGAACCGCGCGAAGGAAGGCTCCGTGAAGGCGAACATGCACACGTTCCAGCTCGCCGCTGAGGACTACGGCGTGCAGAACGACGGTGCGTATGCCACCGCCGCTTCGACGATCGCGACGCTGCTGCCGGGCGCCGGTTCGAACTTCAAGAACCCGTTCGACAAGACGACGGCGTGGGTCGACGTCTCCACGTACTCGATCCCGCTCGCCACGGGCTCGACGAAGGATGGCATCGTGGCTTACGCCGACTCGTCGGCGAACCAGTACCAGGTCGCGGGCCGTGGCAAGGGCGCGGACCTCACGCTGGTGCTCAGCAGCGGCCAGTAGTCACCGGGTGGGGCGGGGGCCCGGTGCCCTCGCCCCACATCGGGTTCCCCCACTCCAGCGTCCCTCGACGAGGTACCTCGGTATGCACGCCCAGAAGAGCGGTGCGAGTCGCGCCAGCCAGCATGGCTTCACGCTGATCGAGCTGATGATCGTGGTCGTGATCATCGGTATCCTCGCGGCGATCGCGATCCCGAACTTCATCTCGATGCAGAACCGCGCCAAGGAAGGCAGCACCAAGGCGAACATGCACGTGGTGCAGTTGGCGGCCGAGGACTACAGCATCCAGAACGATGGCACGTACGCGGCGAGCGCCACGAACGTGCTCGCGCTGATCCCGACCTACGGCGGCGGCCTCAAGAACCCGTTCGACAAGTCGACGGGCTCGGCCAACGCCTGGACCGATCAGAGCACGTGGACGCTGCCGCTCTCCACGGGCAGCACGAAGCCCGGCATCATCGCGTACGGCGACTCGGCCGCGGTGCAGTACCAGGTCGCGGGCCGTGGCCAGGCTGGCGATCTGCCGCTCGTCCTCACGTCCGGCCGCCAGTAGGTCCGAGCGGTCCGACCTGCCGGCCCCACAGCCGGCTCCACGGGCGTGCCATCCCCGTGACGCGCCGCCCTGCGGGGTGGGTGCGAGAGCACTCTCGGCACAGGCGTTGCTATCTCTGGGTGGCTCGACCCGCACCGGTCTGCGTGCGGATCTCGCAAGTCCCATCCAGCTCACGAGATAGCGAAAGGGTGCCGATTCCATGAACGTCACGGCAGGCGGGGTGTCGGTCAAAGCAGGGCCGACCCGGACAGAGACTGACCAGCCGAACGTGCAAGATGCACGGCAGGTGGGTGACCTGGCCCTGGACGTCCGCGGGCTCACGAAGGTCTATCGCCATCCCTGGACCATGAAGATCACGCCGGGCCTGTCGGATGTGTCGTTCACCGTCCGCCGTGGCGAGATCTTCGGTTACCTGGGGCCGAACGGCGCGGGCAAGACCACGACGATCAAGATCCTGACCGGGCTCTTGAAGCCGACCGCGGGCGAGGCCTGGCTCTTGGGCAAGTCGTTCCACGACGTCGAGAGCCGCCGCAAGCTCGGCTTCCTGCCGGAGCAGCCGTACTTCTACGACTACCTGAACGGCGTCGAGTACCTGGAACTGGCCGCGCGCCTCTCCGGTCTGTCCGCGCGTGATGCCGCCAAGGCCGCGCGCCACTGGCTCGGCCGCGTGGGTCTGGGCGAGCGCGCGCGCATGGCGCTGCGCAAGTACTCCAAGGGCATGCTCCAGCGTCTCGGCCTCGCGGCCGCCATGGTGCATGAGCCCGAGTTGTTGATCCTCGATGAGCCCATGAGCGGTCTCGATCCGTTCGGCCGCCGCGATGTTCGCGACCTCGTGCTCGAGCAGCGCGCGCGTGGCGCCACGGTGGTGCTCTCGAGCCACATCCTTCCCGACGTCGAGGCGCTGTGCGACCGCGTGGGCATCGTGCTGCGCGGAAAACTCGAGCGCCTGGCCTCGGTGGGTGAGTTGGTGCAGGGCGGCACGCCACGCGTGGAGCTGCGCGTCGACGGCACGCCGTTGCTCGAGATCCCGGCCACGTTCGCGGGGCTGCTCGAGCGCCGCGAGTCGGCGGGCGACACCGTGTTCACGCTGCATGACGCGTCGCGCCAGCAGGA
Source organism: Candidatus Eiseniibacteriota bacterium (assembly GCA_021414165.1). Classification (GTDB taxonomy): domain Bacteria; phylum Eisenbacteria; class RBG-16-71-46; order RBG-16-71-46; family RBG-16-71-46; genus JAIOPA01. The sequence goes on along the minus strand of JAIOPA010000266.1, from coordinate 9,177 downwards.
GGTGATCGCGTGGCTCGTGCAGCAGCGCGCCACGATCCACTCGGTCACGCCCATGCGCAGCTCGCTCGAGGACCTGTTCATGGCCGCCGCCGAAGGCTCGGCGTTCCAGGCCCCGCTGCGGAGGGAAGCATGACCGCGTTCCTGATCGCTCACAATACGTTCCGCGAAGCCGTGCGCGACCGCGTGCTCGCCGGCATCGTGGTGGGTGGCCTCGCACTCATGCTGCTCGTGCGCGTGGCCGCACCGCTCGCGATGGGCGAGGACGTGCGCCTCACGGTCGACCTCGGGCTCTCGGCCATCACGTGGCTCGGCATGATCGTGATCCTCATGGTCGGTTCGAGCCTCGTGGCCAAGGAGATCGACCGGCGCACCATCTTCAACCTCTTGTCGCGCCCGTTGCCGCGCCCGTTGTACCTGTTCGGCAAGTGGGCCGGTCTCACGGCCGCGCTCTGTTCGGTCGCGATCGTGCTGGGCGTTGCACTCGGCGCCGAGTTGGCGCTGCTGGGCCGTGCGGCGTATCTGCCGTCGCTCGCGCAGGCGGTGTACCTGGCCTGTCTGGAGTTGGCGGTGGTGACCTCGATCGCGGTCATGTTCTCGGCGCTCTCCACGCCGGTGCTGTCGGCGCTCTACACGCTCGGTCTGTTCCTGGCGGGGCAGTGGTGCGACGACCTGCGATCGTTCGCGAGCCACGCGCCCGGCGCGCTCGGCACGCTCTTGAAGGGTGCCGCGAACCTGTTGCCGAACCTGCCGCTGTTCAACATGCGCACGCTGGCCGCGGCGGGCGATGTCACCACCGGCGCGCATCTCGGCATCGCCACGGCCTACGCCGTGATGTTCTGCGGTGCGGTGCTCATGCTGGGCGCGGCCGCGTTCGAGTCGAGGGACTTCAAGTGATGCGTTGGCCTGCTGCCATCGCCCCGGTGCGCCGGCGCATGATCGTCGCGTGGCTCGCGGCGATCGTGTTCGGCACTGCGGCCGCGATGCTCGCGCAGTCGGCGGTCACGCGCGTGCCGCGCCGCGCGCCGTTCGAGGAGCTGGCGTATTACCCGTCGGGGCAGGCGCTCAAGCCCGCCACGCTCGGCCATGCCGAGACCGCGGCCGACCTCGCGTGGCTGCGCGCGGTGCAGTACTACGGCGAGCATCGCCGCAGCGATCTGCGCTTCATGAAGCTCGAGCACGTGTTCGACATCCTCACGTCGCTGTCACCGCGCTTCGTGAGCCCGTATGTGTTCGGTTCGTTCGCGCTGGCGCAGGAAGGCCGCGACTTCGACGCTGCCGAGCGGCTCATGCTCAAGGGCCTCGAGGCGAACCCGCGCAGTGGCCGGCTCGCGTTCGAGTTGGGCTTCCTCTACTACGTGCGCCCCGGTGGCCGTGACCTGCCGCTGGCGGCCGAGTACTTCGAGCGCGCCGCGCGCCTGCCGGGGGGGCCGCCCAACGCGGGCCGCTTCGCCGCGTTCGCGCGCCAGCACTCCGGCAACCTCGCGGTGGCCCTGCAGCTCTGGGTCCAGGTGCTGGAGACCACGGATAACCGCTACTTCCGCGAGATGGCCGAGCGCGAGATCGAGCGCATCCAGACCGCGCTGGCGACCGGGCAGCGGGACCACGCCGTACGGCGGCTGCCGACGCCGATCGTGATCATCAAGCCTTCGTGAAGTCGGTGACCGGCAAAGCCTGCCGGGGATATTGCAGTTCTCACTTCAGTACGGCTGAGCAGTGGCCGATATCGCACAAGTCAGGCGGCGTGACGTGGGTGAACCCCGTGGTCTCGCCCGAGCACGGAAGTCCGGACTCGCGTGACCGGCGGTGCCTCTCGGCTCCGACCCGCACCACCTTCAGGGAGTGAACTCCATGTTCTTCGGGAAGAAGCAGTCGCTCGTGGGGCTGGACATCGGCAGCCACAGCGTCAAGGTGGTCGAGCTCGAGGCTCAGGCCAACAAGTCCTACAAGCTCGTCAACTGGGGCGTCTCGCAGCCGTTGGCCGAAGCCATCGTCGACGGCGAGATCATGGATCGCCAGCTCGTCACCGATGCGATCTCGAATCTGCTCGAGTCGCGTGGGATCAAGACGCGCAGTGTGGTCGCCGCGGTGTCGGGCCGAGCGGTCATCGTGAAGAAGATCACGATGAACAAGCTCTCGGCCGAGGACGCGCAGCAGGCGATCTACTGGGAAGCCGAGCAGCACGTGCCGTATGACATCAACGACGTGTCGCTCGACTTCGAGATCCTCGGGCAGGCGCCGAACGACCCGCAGCAGATGCAGGTCCTCCTGGTCGCCGCCAAGAAGGACATGGTCATGTCGTTCAGCGACCTGATCCGCGAAGCCGGCCTGCAGCCGAGCATCGTCGACGTCGACTCGTTCGCCGCTCAGAACGCGATCGAGGCCAACTACGATCTGGCGGGCGATGAAGTCGTCGCGATCCTCAACGTCGGCTCGGAGATGACGAACATCAACATCGTGCAGGGCGGCGTGCCGTACTTCACGAAGGACCTGCAGGTCGGTGGTGCGACGTTCACCGAGGCGGTCCAGCGCAAGTACAACCTGAGCCAGTCCGAGGCCGCCGCTGCCGTGCGTGGCGAGTCGGGCCCGGGGCTCGAGGTCACGCCGGTCATCGAGCAGGCGTGCGAGGGCATCGCGACCGCTCTCGACCGCGCGCAGGCGTATCTGCGCACCGCGGGCGAGGCCGGCTCGATCACGCGCATCCTCGTGTGTGGCGGTAGCGCGCTGACGCCGGGACTCACCGAGTTCTTGAACCGGCGCTTCCGTGTGAACGCCGAGATCGTGAATCCGCTCGCGCGGATCCAGTACGACCCGGCCCTGTTCGCGGGGCAGGACGTGATGAAGGTGGCGCCCCTTCTCACGGTCGGCATCGGTCTGGCACTGCGCCGTCAGGGGGACAAGCGATGATCCGCGTCAATCTCCTGCCGCGCGAGGAGAAGGCTCAGCGCAAGGCTGCGGCCCGCGTCGACTTCAAGGTCGGCGATGTGGTGCTGCCGGTGGTGATCCTCGCGGCGGCCGCTCTCGTCATCACGGGCGCCTCGGTGTCCCAGCGTACTCGCATGGCGAACCTGGAGCGCTCGATCCAGCAGGTGGAATCGGAGTCGCGCGCCCTGGCGCCGCAGATCGCCCGCGTCAACCAGCTCGCGCAGGAACGCGCCGAGTTGGACCTGCGCATGGGCATCATCACGAAGTTGGAGAAAGGCCGCACGCAGAGCGTTCGACTCATGGATGAGTTGGCTCGGTGTGTGCCGGACCACCTCTGGCTGTCGGGGGTCTCCCAGGATGGGAGCAACCACCTGCAGGTGGAGGGGGTCACTTATTCGAACCTGGTGGTGTCGGACTTCATGTCCCGCATCGAGCGGTCCGGTCTGTTCTCGAACGTCGAGCTGTCGTTCGCGGAGCGCGGCCAGGTGAGTGAGAAGAACGTCGTGAAGTTCCAGATGAGCTGCACGGTGAGCCCCGAACCGGGCGCGAACTAGGAGAAGACGCATCATGGCCAACCTCGATCTCAAGAGCCCGGGAGTCCAGAAGCTCCTGTTGGCGTTCCTGCTGTCCGGAGGCGCGCTGGGCGTGTTCTTCTTCTCGCACCTCATGCCCTGGACCTTCCCGAGCGGCAGCGACCGCATCGCGGAGATGAAGTCCCAGTACGAGCAGAAGTCGGCCGAGTTGGCGCGCGCTCGCGCGTCGGTCGCCGATCTTCCGCGATTCGAGGCCGAGTACGACCAGCTGCATCAGCGCTGGGAGCTCGCCTCGGAGCTGCTGCCCACGGACAAGCAGCTGCCGACGCTGCTCCGCAAGATCACGCTCGCGGGCCAGCAGACCGGTATCACGTTCGCGCAGTTCCGTCCGGCGGGCATGAAGCCGTCGGACTACCACACCGAGATGCCGATCAAGGTCACGGTGTCGGGCGAGTACCACTCGGTGGGTTCGTTCCTCGCCGAGCTCTCGAACATGCGCCGCATCGTGACGGTCTCGGATCTCAAGCTCACGACCAACATGCGTAACGACAACACGGGTACGACCGTGGCGGAGTTCACGGCGTCGGCCTACAGCCTCAACACCGCGCCGGCTCCGGCGACCACGGACGCGTCGAAGAAGGGGGCCGCCAATGGCCGGAAGATCTGACCTCGCAGGCGGCCTCGTGGGCCGCTTGAAGAACGCGGTGGTCCAGCGCGTGATCGGTGTGATCGCGCTCGTCCTCACGACCGCGGTCGTGGGCGCGGTGCGCATGGGCATCGTGTCGCTCGGTGGGGCCTCGTCGCAGGACGACTCCGCGCTCGTGCAGACGCAGCATGACTCGGCTCCGTCGGCCAAGGACATGAAGGTCTCCGCCACTCCGGTGGCGGCCAAGGACGATGGCGTCGATCTCGACCAGCCGGCCGAGGACGACACCGAGGATGCGGAGGCGACGGAGGCCAAGACCTCGGCTCGCCCCGGAACGCGTCTCGCGTCCAGCTCGGGTTCGAATGCGGCCGTCGTCACGGCCGTGACGCACGACGCGCCGAAGCCGGCCCGTCAGGCGGCGCAGTTCGATGAGCACGTCACGTATCAGTACAACGCACTCGGCCGTCGTGACCCGTTCACGTCGCTCGTGGGTGGTGAGTTCGTGGGCGCGGATGTCGGTGGTGACGCGCCGCCCGATCCGGGTGGCATCAAGATCGTCGGCATCGTCTGGGGCGCTTCGGATCAGTTCGCGATGGTGGAGGACGTGCGCGGCAACAGCTACGTCCTTCGCAAGGGTGACAAGCTGCAGAATGGCGTCGTCGATGCACTGCGCCGGGATGCCCTGGTGGTCAGTGTCACGGCAGACGGTCAGAGCCAGCAGGTCGTGATTCCGTTCGTGCGGAAGGGAGAGGGTCAATGAGCGCCAAGAAGGCCGGTCTCGGTATCCTGTGGGCGATGTTGATGGTCGCCTTCATCTCGGCGCCCGTCATGGCTCAGTCGTCGGCCGGTAGCACGGTCGGTCTGGTCCGTACGAGCACGGGTAGCTTCAGCCTCTATGTGGATGGTGCCGATCTGCGCACCGTGCTCCGCGCCATCGCGGAGTTCAGCGGCCGGAACATCGTGCTCGGCACGAACGCCCGCGGGACGGTCCGCATCACCGTCAAGAATGTCGCGTGGCAGGACGCCTTGAAGGCGGTGCTGCGCGCGAACGGCCTCGACTATGTCGAGGACGGTGCCGTGATCCGCGTCGATGACGCGGCCAAGTTGAATGCGGAGAAGGTCGAGCGCGAGACGGCGAATGCGCGTACGCAGGAGCTGGTGCCGCTCGAGACCCGCATCGTCAAGCTGAACTACGCGAATGCGGCCGAACTCACCACGCCGCTCGGCGCCACGCTGTCGAAGCGCGGCACGATCCAGACCGAGAAGCGCACGAACTCGCTCATCATCACGGACCTGCCGAGCAACCTCGACATGGTCTCGCAGATGGCGGCGCAGCTCGATTCGCAGACGCCGCAGATCTAGATCACGGCCAAGCTCGTCGACGTCGACGCCGGCATGGTCAACTCGATCGGCATCGAGTGGAACCACGGTATCGGCGAGTCCAAGTTCGTCACGGACGGTGCCGGTGACCCGATCCAGCTGCGTCCGGCCACGAGCCCGCACGGTAGCGCGATCCTGGGCTCCAGGGTCGACGCCGGTGTCGCCGGTCCTGCTGGCCGCGTGAACATCGGTCTGTTCCGCAACTTCGGCGACCTCGAAGCGTCGCTGCAGTTCCTGGCCAGCAACAACAAGGCGAACATCATCTCGAACCCGCGCATCACGACCGTCGACAATCGCGAAGCCAAGATCGTCGTCGGCCAGAAGATCCCGCTCATCGTGCAGGACGTGGCCGGCAACCCGGTCTCGCAGCTGCAGACGGTCGGTATCCAGCTGCGCGTGACGCCGCACCTGACGTCCGAGAAGAAGATCATCATGGACCTGCACCCGGAAGTCTCCGACCTCGCGTCGGGCTCCACGGTCCAGGGCGGTCTGATCATCAACACGTCGGAAGCCGACACGCGCGTCATGGTCGACGACGGCCAGACGGCGGTCATCGGCGGCCTCATCCGCACGAACGAGACGACCGTCACGCGTGGTGTGCCTTACCTCAAGGACATCCCGCTCATCGGTCTGCTGTTCAGCTCGACCACGAAGACCAAGGCGAACCGCGAACTCATCATCTTCGTGACGCCGCGGCTCGTGACGGACATCGCCGCCGACACCTCGGCCCCGGCGCCCGACGAGAAGAAGTAAGCCTCTTCCGAAGTACACGAACGCCGCCGGGTGCTGCCACCCGGCGGCGTTCGTGCGTCCGGGGCTCGTCAATCATTCACCCGGGGCGCCGCCGGGATTGCCGTGGGGCGCGGCGAACCGTTACCTTTGAGTCATGTCCAACTCCGATCGTCGGCCCATCGCACTCATCGGCATCATGGGCGCTGGCAAGAGCGCCGTGGCCCAGGCGCTCGGTGAACGTCTCGGCGCCTCGGTCGCCGATCTCGATCGCATGATCGAGACCATCGAGGGCTGTACCGTGGCCGAGCTGTTCGAGCGCGCGGGTGAGCCATGGTTCCGCCGCCGCGAGAGCGAGCTGCTCGCCGACGCCCTGGGCTCCGGCGTGCGCGTGGTGGCCTGTGGCGGTGGCGTGGTGCTCGATCCCGCGCATCGCCAGTTGCTGCGCGAACGCTGCACCGTGGTGTGGCTGGAGGTCGCGCCCGAGGAAGCCGCGCGCCGTGTGGGGGTGACCGGCGGCGATCCGGCCGCCACGCGCCCGTTGCTCGCGGGCGGCGATCCCGAGGCACGGCTGCGCGCGTTGCTCGCCGAGCGCACGCCGCTCTATGCCGAGGCCGCGCATCATCGGGTCGCGACCTCCGGCCGCACGCCTGCAGAGGTCGCGGACGCCGTACTGGCTGCCCTCGGGATGGCATGACCGTCCGCACCCGCCGGACTCTACGCGTCGCCCTGTTGCTCACGCTCGCGCTCGGCGCGTGCGCCCCGCCACCGCCCGGGAGCCTCGAAGCGCTCGAGGTCACGGCCCGCCGGGGTGCCGAGCGCCGCGAGCAGCGCTACGCCGTATGCGATGCGCGCGGCATCCTGCGCATCGACGGCCGCTCGACCGGCAAGCTGCCCGGCGTGACGCTGCGCGTGCGTGTGGCGAGCCCCGATCGTGCGCGGCTGCAGGCGAGTTGGCTGCTGGGCACGCTGGCCGATGTCGCGGTGCGTTCGGATTCACTCATTGCATGGGTGCCGGCCGAGCGCCTGGGGCTCGCATTCGGCGGACTCGCCGACACGCTCGGTGTGCGCGAACCCGCGCGCTTCCTGGCGCAGGCCATGTCGGCCAGTTGGGTCGCCCCGCGAGACGCGTGGCGCAGCGCGAGCCTCGATTCGACGGGCGGCGTGACACTGGCGTGGCGCGGTTCGGCCGACGAGCAGTGGACGCTGCGCGTGGATCACGATGGCCGGCCACTCGAGGTGAGCGTGGCGCGCGATGGCCGCAGCGTGGGCGCCAAGGTCTCGGGTTGGCAGGGGCGCGGCGATGACGCATGGCCCGCTCGTCTGGAACTCGCCGATGGCGGCGGGCAGTTACGCGCCCGGCTCGAGTTCACCGAGCTGCGTGCCGCCAAGCGAGCCCGCGCGTCGTGGTTCGCGCTGTCGCCACCCGATGACGCACGCACACTCACGCTCCCCGATCTGCAGCGTTTGTGGAACACCCGAGGAGAGGCCCGATGACCCGCAGGGGAAGAATCCCGATGACCTACAGGGGATGCATCGCACTCGCGTTGTTGATGATGGCGGCACCGGTCCAGGCCGCCGCGCCCGCGTTGGAGAGCACGCACGCGTTGCTTGCCTCGCTCGCGCGTAGCGGCCGCGCCGAGGCCATGCTCAGCTGGTCGGTGCCGGGACCTCCGGGGGCGTTGTCGGAGACCATGACCGGCGCGCTCGCGCTGGAGCCGCCCGACCTGGCGCGGCTTGATGTGCGCGGCACCGGCGAACGCATCACGTTGCGCGGCGAGGGCGGGGAGTGGTCGCAGCCCGCCATGAAGCAGTTCATCAAGCTCACGCCCCGCCATTCGGTGGCCGCCATGCGGTGGTGGCGCTTGTTCGTGAGCGGCACGGGGGCGACCGAGCGCAAGCTGGCCGCACGCCGCTACCGGCTCACCATTGACGGTACGCCGCAGGCCGCGGCCGACAGCGCCGACGTGTGGCTGGATGCGCGCGGCCTGCCGAGCCGGCTCGAACTGGCCGACGGCATGGGCGGCAAGCAGGTCTACCGGCTCGCCGCCTGGCGGTTCGCCAAGCCGAAGGGGGCTGCCGCATTCAAGCTGAGCCCCCCGCCGGGCTTCGAAGTCGTTGAGATGCCGTGACATGAGCGTGCGGGCCTCGGCCGCGCGCGATTGACACTGGGGCCTCTGGTCGGCCATCTTCGGCGCGCCATGCGCGTGATCGCAGGTGAACTGGGAGGACGGCGGCTGCACGCGCCCCACGGCGACCGTACCCGGCCGACCTCGGACCGTGTCCGCGAAGCGCTCTTCATGGCGCTCGGACCGCTCGAGGGCGCCCGGGTGGTCGACCTGTATGCCGGTAGCGGTGCGCTGGCCATCGAGGCGCTGTCGCGCGGGGCGGAGTGGGCCGATCTGGTCGACCATGACCGGCGTGCGCGCGAGGCGATCGAACGCAATCTGTCCGATCTGTCGATCACCGATCGCGCGCGCATCTGGCCGGTGCGGCTGCCAGCCGGGCTCGCACGCATCGCCGATGCACTGGCTGCTGCAAGCGTGGTGTTCGCGGATCCGCCCTACGGTGGCGCGGATGCACGCGCGGTGCTCACCGGGCTCGGACGGCCGGGCGTACTGGCGAGCGGCACGCGGGTGGTTCTCGAGACGCATTCCAAGGATGTGGTACCCGAGGTCGAGGGGCTGCTGGTGCGCGAGCGCGAGCGGCGCTACGGAGAAACGGTCGTGCATGTCTACCGGGCTGGCAGCACGCCGGCCCCCACGGAGGCGGAATGACCTCGAAGGCGCGTCGCGTTGCACTGTTCCCGGGCAGCTTCGATCCGTTCACGAATGGGCATCTCGATCTGGCGCACCGGGCCACGCTGCTGTTCGACGAAGTGGTGATCGCGGTGGCGCACAACTCGGCCAAGACGTCGCTGTTCACGCCCGATGAGCGCGTGACCATGATCGAGGAGTCGGTGCGCCG
>JAIOPA010000265.1 GCA_021414165.1 Candidatus Eiseniibacteriota bacterium | reverse complement strand
GTGACGTGTTCTCGCACTGGCACCAGCTCACGGATGACCTGCGCGACCGCCTGGACGGGGCCATGCGGGGCTTCTTGGAGCAGTCGCGCGACCGGCTCACCCGGGCCCGCACGGCCTACGCGTTCCGCGAGGCCCTGCCGCGCAGACTCGCAGAAGCACGTATTTCACTGGGGCGTTCGCGTTCAGGGCTGGATGATGCCATCGTGTCCCGAGTGCATGACCGCCGTCGCCACGCGAATGCCCTGGCCGACCGCCTGCGTGCGCTGTCGCCGAAACTCGTGCTGGAACGTGGCTACGCGCTGGTGCGCGGCCCGGATGGCACGTTCGTGAGGAGCGCCGACAAGCTGAAGAGCGGCGACACCGTGACCTTGGAGTTCGCGGCCGGCGAGGCCGACGCGACCGTGACGACCACGCGCAGGGGAGGAACCGATGGCCAAGAAGACCGACGCCGCTGAGAGCGGTAAGGGGCTCGACTTCGAGCAGAGCATGAAGCGGCTGGAGACGATCGTGGAGGAGTTGGAGACGGGCGAGTTGTCGCTCGAGGACTCCATCTCGCGCTACGAAGAGGGCATTGGCCTGTCGCGCAAGCTCACGCAGGTGCTCGATGAATCCGAGAAGCGCATCGAGCGCTTGGTGGAACAGAACGATGCCACGCCCTCGACCGAACCCATGGAGCTCTCTACGAGCCGTGAGGCGCCCGAGGGCGACCGCCTGTTCTGATGGCCGCGAAGAAGATCGCGTTCGTGGCGGGCTTTGAACCGTGGCGTGAGGCCATCGACCTGCGCTTGGCGCGTGTGCTGCGCGAGCGCGGCGATGGACCGGGCCGCTTGGGTCAGGCCGTGCGCTATGCGGCGTTGTCACCCGGCAAGCGCATGCGGCCGCTGTTCGTGCTGGCGGCCTGCGAAGCCGTGGGTGGCCCGTGGAAGCGTGCGTTGCCCGCGGCTGTGGCCATTGAATGCGTGCACGCGTTCTCGCTGGTGCACGACGACCTTCCGGCCATGGACGACGACGACTTCCGCCGTGGCCGCCTGACGACGCACAAGAAGTTCGGTGAGGCGCTGGGCATCTTGGCCGGCGACGCGCTGTTGGCGTTCGCGTTCGAGGAAGTCGCGCGTCTGGTGGACGACGGCGTGCCGGCCGGTCGCGTGGTCGAGGCCGTGCGCCGCCTGGCACATGCCGCGGGCGCGGATCAGCTGGTGGGCGGGCAGGCGCTGGACATCGGCGCCGAGGGCCGCAAGCCGACCGCACGCCTGGTGCGTGACATCCATGACCGCAAGACGGGCGCGCTGTTCGGCGCCTCGCTCGCGCTGGGCGCGCTCGCGGGTGATGCCGATGCGAGCACGGTCGAGGCACTGGAGGCCGCCGGCCGTCAGATCGGTCTGGCGTTCCAGATCCAGGACGACCTGTTGAATGCCACCGCCACGTCGATCCGCACGCTGGGCAAGCGCCCCGGCACCGACGCCGCACGCGGCAAGGCCACGTACCCGGCCGCCGTGGGCGAGGCACGCGCCAAGAAGGAAGTGGCCGCGCTCTTGAAGAGCGTCCGCACCGCGCTCACGCGGCGCTGCTCCAAGCCCGAGAAGATCTTCAAGCTCATCGAGGCCGTGGCACGACGCGAGCGGTAGACACGACATCGCAGTAAGCAGAAGCGCGGCGTTCCCGAGTGGGGACGCCGCGCTTCGTTTGGAGCCCGCGTGCTCGAGTGAGATGGCCCATTCACTCGCCCCGGGGCGATTCGGCTCTACGCGCGCAGCTTCCGATCGATCGCCTCGGCCACCCGCGCCACCACACCCGGCACCGCCTCGATGTCGGCCTTGCTGTTACCAAGTGGCGCGACATTCCAGTAGCGAGATGTCGCGCCCGAATGTTAATGTGAATAAGCTGCGGGTCGTGAACAACCATCATATCGACGGCCCATCTCGGTCACTGCTTTGAGCCCCGCAGATTCCCTGGATGCTGACTCTGGAGGGTGCACGCATGACACCTCGTGCCGCTTGGGCCGTAGCCACCGCCATCGGCCTCCTGTGTATTCCTGCCAGCGGGATCGCCAAGCCCGCCAAGACTCCGGGCAACGCATGCGACGTGCTACCGCGCTTCGGGGCCCATGCAAGGATCACCGATGTCCGCATGCCGCTTGTTCCGGTGACGGGTGGATGCAAAGCAACCCGCTTCCGGGGTGATGAAAGCAAGTGGTTTGTCACCGTGGCTTGGTTCGCCCTCAAGCGTCACGAGGGCCGGGTCTTCACGATGGCCCAGATGGATAGCATGGCGACACTCGGGGAACTCGATGGCCAGACCATGCTCTTCCGGGCCGACTACGCGTACATCGTTCCAGATGCGGATTCGAGCGCGATGTTGAGCTTTGCTCAAGCACAAGAGTTAGCACCTGCGCCCAAGACGATCGTCCGGGCGCTCCGCAAGGGTGCTCGCCAACTCTGATCGACACTCGCTTTAGCCGCGTGCAAGACCGGTCCTTACGCGCGCAGCTTCCGATCGATCGCCTCGGCCACCCGCGCCACCACACCCGGCACCGCCTCGATGTCGGCCTTGCTCGTGTGGAAGTTGACGATGCAGGCGCGCAGCACGTAGCGGCCGCGGATGACGGCGTTCGACACGAACAGCTCGCCGCCCTTCTGTAGCGTGTCGAGCAGCTCGCGGTTCAAGGCGTCCAGGTGCTTCTCGGTCGCCTCGTCGCCGATCGTGGCCCGCAGGTCGCGCGGCACGTAGCGGAACGTGGTGATGCTCAGGCCCTGCGTGTAGAACTCGAACCGGTCATCGCCGCGCACGAGCGTGGCCAGATGTTCCGACAGCGCGATGTCGTCACGGATCATCGTGCGATAGCCCTCGACGCCGGCATGCTGCAGCGCGAGCCACACCTTGAGCGCTCGGAACCCGCGCGAGTTCTGCGGGCCGAAGTCGACGAAGTTCGTGACCTGCTCGGCGAAGTGGTAGTAGGCCGGGTGGTACGAGAACGCGGCGCGCAGCACCTCGCGATCGCGCACCAATGCGCAGCCGGCCTCGAGCGGGGCGTAGAGCCACTTGTGCGGGTCCACGGCCACTGAGTCGGCGAGCGCGAGCGCGCGCAATGCCGCGGACGACTCGGGCAGTGCGGCGGCGAAGCCGCCGTAGGCGCCATCGACGTGGAACCAGATGCCGCGTTCGCGACAGAACGCGCCGATCTCATCGAGCGCATCAATGGCACCGGTGCTCACCGAGCCTGCGGTACCAATGATCATGAGCGGGCGCTCACCGGCGGCGATGTCGGCGTCGACCTGCTGGCGCAGTGCGGCGACATCCATGGTGAGGTCGTCGCACGTGGGGATCCAGCGAATGGCCTGCGTGCCCAGGCCCGACAGATCGCACGCCTTCTGCACCCACGTGTGCGTCTCGGCCGACGTGTACACGCGCAGCGCGCCGCGGCCCGCCACACCCTCGGCCCGCACATCGCCTCCCGAGCGCGCCGCACGCGCGGCCCAGAAGCCGACCATGTTCGCCATGTTGCCGCCGCTCACGAGCACGCCACCGGCGTCCCCGGGATAGCCGATCAGCTCGGCGATCCAGCGCACCGTGGTGCTCTCGACCTCGGTGCCCGCGGGCGAGAGCGTCCACGAACCCACGTTCGGGTTGAGCGAGGCGGCCAGCAGATCGCCCAGGATGCCGATGGGCGCGGGCGATGAGGTGATGTAGCCCCAGAAGCGCGGGTGGCCGTTGAACAGCGAGTTCGCGAACAGTGCGGGCACCGCACGCTCGAGTATCGCGCCCGCGGCGCTGCCGTGTGCGGGCATGGGGCCGTTGAGCCCGAGTGCCTCGCGGATACCGGCGGGCGTGCGCTCACGCGTGACCGGGCCCGCAGGGATGGCGGCGAGCTGGTCGGCGATCTGGTCGACCAACTGGTGGCCGATGCGACGGAACTCGTCCTGGCTCATGGCGAGCGGGGCGTGGCGGGTGTCCGGGACCATGCTCATCGGCATACCTTCGTCGGGCTCATCGTGACTCCTTGAGTGTGCGCAGCCCCTCGAACAGGTCGGACTCGCGGGTGCGGCCTCCGTTCACGGTGCTGAACACGCGATAGAACGACTGCCAGCCCCACAGGGCCTCGTGGTTCTGTTCGGACAGATGCGCGAGCTTCTCGTACGCGGTGATCTGCGACTCGTGGCACGAGACCGCGCGCCACACGGTCTGCCACACGTCGTGCGTGTCGATGACCGCCGAGATCTGCCAGTCGGGGACGGGCGAGGCCTCGCGGTCCACGCCATCGACGCGCGAGATGAGCTTTCGGAACGCTTCTTCGTACGCGGCCATCGCACTGGCCGGCCACGCGATGTAGTAGAGCTTCGAGACCGCGTGCGGTTCCTGCGGCTCTCCGGCAGCCTGCGTGGAGAACGTGGGGTCCGCGGCGGCCACGATGGCGGCCGTGGCGAACTGGCTGATGGCCACGTGATCGGGGTGCCCGTAGGCGCCGTCGCCACCGAACGTGACCACGACCTGCGGCTGCAAGCGGCGGATGTGCGACGCGATGCGCGCGATCACCTCGGCCGGCCGCGCGCGGTCGAGCTCTTGATCGCGATAGCCGAGCAGCGACAGCTCCTTGATGCCCAACTCACGCACGGCCGCGCGCAGCTCGAGTTCGCGGATGCGCGCCAGGCCGTCGGGCCCGGGGTGGCCTTCGTCGCCCTGCGCGATGCCGCGGTAGCGCCCGGCCTCGCCGAGCGTGGCGATGATGAGCGACACCTCGACGCCCTCGCGGGCATAGCGGGCGATGGTGCCGCCGAAGCCCAGGGATTCGTCGTCGGGATGGGCGAGCACGGCGAGCAGGCGCAGCGGCGCCGGAGCAGGTGCGATCATGGGGGGGAGGCTTCCAGGGTCCGTGAGAGCGGGGGAGCGCAAGAGCGCCGAACGTAGCACGCTCGATACGACAGGGCCGTGCTCCGGGATGCAGCGGTTCCGGGAACGTCCGCTGGCGGCCCCGGCGCAGAATCCACGCCTCCTTGACACCCCGCCACGGCACCCCGAACATCGCCCGCCGACCGTCCCCCGGGGCCGCCCCAGGGGACATGGCCTGTTCAAGGAGGACGCCACGGAACCGTTCTGGATCGCGCTGTGCACCGGCTTCATCGTGCAGGCGTACAAGGGGTTCGCCTCGTTCTTCGTGACCGGGCGCTGGAACCTGCGCCGGTTCGTCGAGACCGGCGGCATGCCGAGCTCGCACTCGGCCTCGGTGGCGGCACTCAGCACGGCGGTGGGGCTGTGGCACGGGTTCAACACCGTGTTGTTCGCCGTGACGCTCTACTTCAGCCTCATCGTCATGTACGATGCGGCGGGTCTACGGCGTGCGGCAGGGCGTCAGGCAGCGGTGCTCAACCGCTTGATCGAGCGTCACTTCCAGCACACCGAGACCGACACCCAGAAGCTCATGGAGCTGCTGGGCCATACGCCCTTCGAGGTCTTCATCGGCGCCGCCCTGGGCGTGGGGAGCGCTATCCTCTGGTTCCGGATCCACCACCCATGAGCATGCTCGACAAGATCCACTCGCCGGCGGATGTGAAGGACCTGGACCGCGCCGACGTCGCCAAGCTGGCGGCCGAGATGCGCCACGTCATCATCCAGACGGTCGCGCGGAACGCCGGCCACCTGGCCCCGAACCTGGGCGTGGTGGAACTCACGCTGGCGCTGCACCGCGTGTTCGACTCGCCGACCGACAAGATCATCTGGGACGTGGGCCACCAGAGCTATCCGCACAAGCTGCTCACGGGCCGCTACGACCAGTTCCACACGCTGCGCCAGCTGAACGGCCTTGCGGGTTACCCGCGCCGCAGCGAGAGCGCGCACGACCCGTTCGGCACGAGCCACGGCAGCACCAGCATCGCCGCAGCCCTGGGCTTCTGCGCGGCACGCGACCTGAAGGGCGAGAACCACCACGTCATCGCGGTGATCGGCGATGGCGCGCTCACGGGCGGCATGGCGTTCGAGGGCTTGAACAACGCAGGCGAGCTGAAGAAGAAGTTGATAGTGATCCTGAACGACAACGAGATGAGCATCTCGCCCAACATCGGCGCCATTCACCGGTACCTCACCAAGCTCACCACGAGCCGGGTGTACCGCGCGTTCGAGCGCGACGTGTGGGAGTTGCTGGGCAAGCTGCCGCGCGGTGGCAAGAAGGCGCAGGAGGCCGCGCACCGGCTCAAAGAGGGCATGCAGAACATGGTCACGCCCGGCGTGCTCTTTGAAGAGCTGGGCTTGAAGTACTTCGGACCGATCGATGGCCACGACCTGCCGGTGCTCGAGGAGACGCTCTCGGACCTGCGGCGCTTCGACGAGCCGGTGCTGCTGCACGTGGTGACGCGCAAGGGCCGCGGCTACGGCCCGGCCGAGGGCGATGCGACCACGTTCCATGGCATCGGCGTGTTCGACCCCGACACGGGTGCGGCCAGCAAGGGCGGCAAGAAGACCTACTCGAACGTGTTCGGCGATACGGCCGTGCACATCGCCGAGCGGTTGCCGAACGTGGTCGCGATCACCGCGGCCATGACCGACAACACGGGCCTCACCAAGTTCGCGAAAACGTATCCCGAGCGGTTCTTCGACGTGGGCATGGCCGAGGAGCACGCGGTCACGTTCTCGGCCGGTCTGGCGTGCGAAGGCCTCACGCCGCTCACGACCATCTACAGCACGTTCCTGCAGCGCGGCTTCGATCAGGTGATCCACGACTGCGCGGTGCAGGATCTGAAGATCGTGCTTTGCCTGGATCGCGCCGGTCTGGTGGGCGATGACGGCGCGCCGCAGCACGGCGTGTTCGATGTGGGCTACCTGCGCATGATCCCGGGCACGGTGGTCATGCAGCCCATGGATGGCGAAGAGCTGCGCGACATGCTGTGGACCGCGGCGCACTGGCCGGGCAAGCGCCCCATTGCCGTGCGCTACCCGCGATCGCCGATCCCCGAGGCGTCGCTCGCCGACCGTGAGCTGGAGATGATCGAGATCGGCAAGGCCGAGCAGCTGCGCGCGGGTGGCGATGTGGCCATCCTGGCGCTGGGCACCATGGTCGCACCGAGCCTCGCGGCGGCCGAGTTGCTGGCCGCACAGGGCGTGTCGGCCACGGTGGTGAACGCGCGCTTCGCAGCACCGCTCGACGTGGACATGTTCATTGGCCTCGCGCGCTCGACCGGCCGCATCGGCCGAGCACAACGTGGTCGTGCCCGTGCGTCATCTGGGTGTGCCCAACGAGTTCGTGCTGCATGGCAAGCGCGACGAGCTGCTGCAGCAGGTCGGGCTCGATGCCGAGGGCATCGCCAAGTCCACGCTCGAGTTCGTGAAGCACTCGCGACACATCTACACGTGAGCACACGCGGCCGCCGGATCGCGATCATCGGACACCTGGGCCGCGCCCAGGTGCGGAAGGCCGCTGTCGTTTTGCGCGACCGGCTCGCACGCGCGGGCGCGGTGGTGCGCATTGAACGTGAGCTGGCGGGTGCCGTGTCGGAACGCGGCGAATCGCTGCCGGTGCTCGCGCGCTGGTGCGAGATCATGATCTCGCTGGGCGGCGACGGCACCGTGCTCACCGCGGGCCGCGCACTGGCCGGCCGCAAGGGCGTGTTGCTCGCCGTGAACATGGGCGGGCTCGGGTTCCTGGCCGCCGCCGAGGGCCGCGAACTGGACGCCGCGGTGACCGCCGCACTCGCCGGCAAATGGAAGATCGCGACGCGCACCGGTGTGGAAAC
The DNA here is from genome assembly GCA_021414165.1 of Candidatus Eiseniibacteriota bacterium. Classification (GTDB taxonomy): domain Bacteria; phylum Eisenbacteria; class RBG-16-71-46; order RBG-16-71-46; family RBG-16-71-46; genus JAIOPA01. The sequence continues at coordinate 4,697 of JAIOPA010000265.1, read as the reverse complement.
GCGCGTGAAGCGTGCGCGCGGTGGCACGCCCAAGCGCGTCGGCTTCGCGTTGAACGACGCCGTGATCCGCAGCGCCCGCAGCTACTCGGCGATTCACCTGCGGGTGGCCGCCCTTGGCCATGACCTCGGGCACTTGGTCGCCGACGGCCTGATCGCCGCCAGCGCCAGTGGTTCGACCGCATACTCGTTGTCCGCCGGCGGCCCGCTGGTGGCCCCGGATGTCGACTCGCTCGTGGTGACGCCGGCCTGCGCGCACGCCCTGGGCAGCCGCTCGCTGGTCCTGGGCGCCGGCAGCACCGTGACCGTGCGAGTGATCAGCCCCGGCCCGGCCCTGCTGGTGATGGACGGCCACGAGACCGAGGACCTGTCCAAGGACGACGAGGTCGAGCTGCAACTGGCCAAGGACCGCGTGCGCGTGTTCGAGAACCCCGCACGACCGTTCCTGCGCACACTCCAGTCCAAGCTCGGCTGGCAGGGGAGCGAACGCAGGAGCATGTAGGGGGCGGCTACTGGCCGCCGTTCGTGCTGGGCTGGGCGGCCTCCTGGCCGAGCTTGCGCTGCTTGGTCTCGGGCGGCTTGCCCCATGAGAGCCCGGCCGATACTCCGAAGCTCCGGAGCGAGCCCGTGTTCGTGGCGCGTTGCGAGTAGCTGGGATCGCTGGACGTGAACTCGTACTTCCACCACTTGAACGGATCGCTCACGTAGGCGCTCAGCCACGCCTTCTCGCTCAACTTGTAGCGTGCGCTCAGGTTGGAATAGATGTTCCCCGAGGTGCGGCCCTGCGCCTGCGTCTGCGCGGGGTTATAGCGCGTGAACGTCTGCAGGTCGAGGTCCTTGCTCAGCTTGTACGTGGCATTGAGCGACAGACTCCAGATACTCGCATCGGTCGCCGAGCGCAGCGTGAGATTGCTGGCGTCGTGGCGCTCCCGGTAGACGTTGCCCGATAGCGTGCCGCCGATCTTGCCGGTCTGCCGCAACGAGGCCACCACGCCCACTCCGTAGGCACTCACCGAGGCGGCATTGAGCCACGTCGTCACCGACACGCCCTGCGCATCGATCTGCCTGAACTGATCCCAGTTCCGGAACGTCTGCCGATAGAACGGCGAGAGCTTGAGCAGCCCGCGCGAACCCGACCAACTTGCATCGAACGTGAACGAGTTCGTGTACTTGGGTGCGAGGAACGGATTGCCGCGCCGGATGTTCAGGGAATCGATCGTGGGCGCGTCAGGATTCAGGTAGTAGGGGACCGGGCGTTCGATCCGTCGCGAGTAGGTGAGCCGCAGGCTGCGCCCCTTGCCGAGGTCATAGGCCAGATTCGCGCTCGGGTACAGGCTGCGATAGTCGTTGTCGTAGGTCGCGGGATGGGTGTGGACCTCGAAGCGCGTGTCGGCCAACTCGCCCCTCAGCCCGGCCTGATACGAGAGCTTCTTGTAGACCGATCCAAGCGTGACATACGCCGAGTGGAACCACTCGAGGTGGTCGTAGTCACCTAGACCATCCGAACGGCCGCCGCGCAGGTAGTCGAGACGGCTGGTGCTCCCGGTCGCGCGCCGCATGCCGCGATAGCCCGACTCGAGCTTGCCCTTCTTGCCCACGGGCCGCGTGTCGTCGATCTGCAGCGAACGCTCGAGCGCTCGCTCTTCTGTGCGCTGGTGGGAGAGGTCCCCCAGTGAATCGGTCGGCACGAACACATGTTGATCAGCATCGCTCTCATAAAGCGTGGGCGCGATCGACTCGCGGTACTCGATGGTGGCCTCGCGGCGGCCTTTCTCGACGACGTGTGCGAAACCCATTGTCGAGGTGAGCGAGCGCCAGGAACCGTCCATGGCGAGCAACCGGTCGAACAGCGAGGTCGCACCCGCAAGGTCGTTGGACACCGTGACGCGCGAGACCGAATGGTTGTGCCAACTGTTGAGCCCACCCCAAGTGGAGGCATACAGGGTGCTGCGCTTGTCGAACGCGTAGTCCGCCGAGAAGTCGGTGTTCCCGAAGCCACTGCGCGAGTCGGAGTCCTGCCGCTGGCTGAAGGCACTCGGCGGAACGGTGAGCAGATTCCGCCGGTCCTCCGCATACCGGTAGTCGCTGTTGTTCCAGTAGCCCGAGAGTCCGCCGCCTAGCGTGAGCTTGCCCCGCTGCCAGGCCGCTTGCACGCCGGGGCCGCCGCCGCGTGGCCCGGCCGAGGCATAGAGGCTGCCGCTGAAGCCGAAGTCGAGCGGCTCCTTGGTGACCAGATTGACGATGCCCGCCATGCCCTCGGGATCGTTCTTGGCGGACGGGTTCGCGATCACCTCGACGCGCTCGATGCTCGCGGCCGGCAACTGCTTGAGGTACTGCGTGAGCGCATCGCCCTTCATGGGCGTGACGCGGCCGTTGATCTGGATCGTTGCGCCATTCACACCACGGATGCTCACGCGGTCGTTGATGTCGACATCCAACTCGGGAACCGACCGCAGCAGCTCGGTGGTGTTGCCTCCCGAGGCTGCCGGCATGTCCTTGGTGAGGTAGATATTGCGATCGACACCGATGATCGCCGTTCCGCGCGCCGTGCTCGTCTCGACGCCCTTCATGGCGATCGCGGAGATCGCGAGCACGAGTTCGCCCACCGCGAGGTCCGCGCTCGCGTCGGCGAGCGTGAGCTCCGAACGAGTGACCGTGGCATGACCGAGGAGCGACGCCCTGAGGAGTACGCGTCCAGCGGGCAGCTCGCGCAGCACGAACGCGCCCGTGCTATCGCTGAGCGTATGGCCGAGCACCGTGGAATCACTGGCGGCACGCACGACCAGTTCGACACCCGCGAGCCCGGGGCCACTGGCACGCTCGACGCATCGCCCATGCAAGGTGGCGGCGAGGACGGGCGAATGGAGCAGGGACGACAACACCAACACAGCACCGATCAAGATCGGTCGCATGAAGAACCCTCGGAGCGTCGGGGAGCGACGTTGGGGCTCTGGGGGTGAGTCCCGAGACGGCGGATATTGGCAGGTCTGATATCCGCCGTCGAGTAGTACATTTGAATCCCACTGGACAGCCATATCCATGGGAGTATTATCCCGCGCACCCCCAAGTGCTGACAGGAGGCCGCATGTCGCAGTCGCAGCAGCCCTACAAGCCTGACGCATTCATTCCCATGGCCATGTGTGCGGGCCTTGCGTTTGTCTCACGCGACTTGATCACCGTGCAGAGCGTATTGAATGTCGTGGATCGCCTTGCGCTCGTCTGCGCAGCATTGGCGGTCGGGTTCGCGTGGCGCGCAGGGCGAACCGGCTTCGCGAAGTTCCTCATGCTGCTCACGGTCGCGAACGCTCTGCTCGGACCTCCCGAGGTGAGACCTCGCTCTGTTGCGCAGTTGGTCATCCCGGCGGCATTCCTTGCGTTCGGAGTGGTCGCCCTTGCGATGTACGTGATGAAGGCGTGGGGTAATCGGTCGGCCAGTACCGAGCTCGCCCGTTGACCCGCGCGCGCGTCGCCATCCTCGGATGGTTGCTCATCGCTCTCGCATCACCCGCCTTCGCCCAGGACGCACCCACCGCCACCTGGCGCTCCCGGCTGTCGCCCATGGACTCCATGTTCGTCACCGAGGGCGTGCGCGGGCAGGTCATGATGCGTGTTCCCGGGCGCTATGTGGCCGTGGGCTTCTGGAACGCGAAAGAATTCGTGGGCGTGGCGCGCGAGCCGGAGTTCGAGCCCGGTGAGGATCCCATCGGCATCGTGCGGCATCGCTCGTTCCCGGCGCGCAAGATCAGCGACTCGCTCATGGTGACAAGCCTGCGTGAGGGCAAACTCGTCCAGGACGTGAACACCGAGACGTGGGAACTCACGGCCGAGTCCGCCGAGGCGTTCTCGGCACGCATCGACGCCGCCAACCTGCCGCGCACCGACAAGCTGCCCGCGCCCGGTGACTTCGTCGCGTTCGATGAAGCGCCGGTGGTGCTCGAGCCTGCCCAACTGCAGGCCCCTGACAGCCTGCTCGATGCCAAGCACACGCGCACCGTGCTGTTGCGCGTGCTCGTCAACAAGGACGGCCACGTGTTGCGCACCGCCGTGCTCAAGTCGCAGAAGGGGCTCGACAGCTACGCCGAGCAGGCCGCCATGGCGACCCGCTTCAGGCCCGCCATGCGACGGGGCAGGGCGGTGGTCGCGTGGACCACGTTCCCGGTGGAGTTCAAGGGGCGCTGAGTCGGATCGCGTAGCGAGTGCCCCAGGGCACTCGCGCCACAGCCTCGTCCCGGCCTGCACCCCCCAATCGCCCCGGGGCGACCACATTGCCCACTTGCCTTCGTCCGGCCCTCGCGCTACTTTACTGCACATCCGTGCAGCGTGCCGTTCTGGCGGCGGATAGACCCTCGAACGTGAGTCCAGCTCGGGAAGGACCCCAATGCTCGAACGCCTCGTGATCCGTGACCTGGCCCTCGTTGAACGTGCCGAGATCGCCCTGGGTGAAGGGCTGCATGCCGTGACCGGTGAGACCGGCTCCGGCAAGTCGCTCACCGTGGCAGCACTCGCCTTGGTGGTGGGTGGGCGTGCTGACGCCGACGTGGTGCGCGAGGGGGCCAAGTCGTGCGTGGTCGAAGCCGAGTTCCGGCTGTCGGCCGAGACCTCGGCGCGCGTGGCGGCGCTGTTCGCGCAGTGGGACCTGGAGCTCGAGGGCGACACGCTCATCGTGCGGCGCGAGGTGAGCGCCGAGGGGCGGTCGCGCG
>JAIOPA010000264.1 GCA_021414165.1 Candidatus Eiseniibacteriota bacterium | reverse complement strand
AGTCTGGCCACCGCGCTCTGCCGTCTGGTGCGCGCCGAGTCCGAGCTGGGCGACTCGCAGAAGGGCGATGCGCAGCGCGCCACGTTCGCGAGCGCGGTGACGCATGCGCGCGAGGCCGTGCGCGTGGCGCCGGACTCGGCGGCGCCGCATGTGTGGCTCGCGGTCGCGCTGGGCCGTCAGGCGCTGCGCGAGGGACCGCGCACGAAGCTCGCGATCTCCAAGGAGATCAAGGCCGAGAACGATCGCGCACTCGCGCTCGATCCCGAGAACGGCCGCGCGTGGCATGTGCTGGCGGTGTGGAACGTGAAGGTGGCGAGCCTGAACGCCATGGAGCGCATGGCCGCGAATGCCGTGCTGGGCGGTGTGCCGAAGGGCGCATCGTTTGCAAATGCCGAGTCGGCGTTTCAAAAGGCCATCGCCATTGAACCCAACTACGTGAATCACCGGCTGGAATATGGCCGTCTGCTCAAGGAACTCAAGAAGACGGCCGATGCCCGGAGAGAACTCGAGAAGGCCGTGTCGCTGCCCGCGACCAGTAGCGCGCTCGATGCGCGTTATCAGGCCGAGGCCCGCACGCTCCTGGAGAAGCTCCCGCGCTGATGAGCCCGATCGGTGGTTGGATCCTCGCTGGTGTACGCACGCCGTTCGCGAAAGCGGGCAGCGTGTTCAAGCGCACGCCGAGCTATGAGCTGGGCCGGATCGCCGCAGCCGAGGTGATCGCGCGCAGCGACCTGGATCCGGGCCGAATCGACGAGGTGGTGTTCGGGCACTGCGCCATGCCGGCCGAGGCCGCGAACAGTTCGCGCATCGTGGCGCTGCGCGCGGGTGTGCCGCAGCACGTGCCGGCCTCCACGGTGCACCGCAACTGCGCCTCGGGCATGGAAGCGGTGGGCAACGCCTGCATGCGCATCGCCGCGGGCGACGCCAAGCTGGTGCTGGCGGGTGGCATGGAGTCCATGAGCCAGATCCCGCTGCAGTACACGTTCGAGTACGCGGACTTCCTCGAAGGGCTCATGCGCGCCAAGACG
>JAIOPA010000263.1 GCA_021414165.1 Candidatus Eiseniibacteriota bacterium | reverse complement strand
GGGCCGCATGAACGTGTATCACGACCATCCGTTCAAGGTGATCGTGGACTACGGCCACAACCCGGCCGCGATCCAGGCCGTGTGCGACACGATCGACCGGCTCGAGGTGAAGGGCCGCCGTCTGGTCGTGCTGGCCGCTCCTGGCGACCGGCGCGACGAGGACATCCGCGAGATCGGACGGGTGGCCGCCAAGCACTTCGACTACTACGTGTGCCGCCGCGATGACGGCCTGCGTGGCCGCGGCTCCGACGAGATCCCGCGCATGTTGCGCAGCGCGCTGCTCGAGGCCGGCGTGTCGCTGGACCAGATCAACCTGATCAGCGAAGAAGAGCGCGCCGTGGATCATGCGCTGCGCACGGCGAAGCCGGGCGACCTGCTGTTGCTGTTCGCGGATGACCTGCAGCGCACCTGGAAGCAGGTCGAGGAGTTCGATTCGCGCAGCGCCCGCCCGGCCGAGGAGCGCGCGTTGCAGAACCGCGCGACGGTGGACCTGCCGCGCGCGGCCATGTCGCTCGAGGACGCGCCTGCGCTGATCCGGGACGAACGCGGGGTGCGCTTGGCGTCGCGCGAACCCGAGGTCGCGGATTGAGCACCGATCCCACCACCGGGACGGACGCCGACTACGTCTCCCCGATCGTGCTCCAGGATTCGTGCCGCCTGACCGGGCCGAACCTGTTGCTCGATCGCGCTGGCGCCGTACTCGACGTGACGCTCGCCAGCTTCCCGGCGGCGGCGTTCGTGACCTATCACGAGCACGCCCTCGACCGCATGCTCGCAGCGCTCGGCTGGGCCGGGGCACCGCGCGCCGCGCGCACCTGGCCCGGAGGAGTGACGCTGGCGTTCGCGGCTCCACTCGATGCGCTCTATGCCGCCACCGAGGTCGCGGAGTGGGCGTTCGCGGTGGCACGCCATGCGCTCGATCCCGCGGCCCCGCCCCCGCCGGAGTTCGAGGCCGAACTCGCCCGGCTGCGCGGGGTGATCGCCGAGGAGGCCAATCCCGCGCTGCTGCGACTACGCGAGGAGGGCCTGCGGCGCAGTCTCACGTTCCTCCTGGATGACCAACACGTCTCGCTCGGGCTCGGGCACGGAGCGCGCTCCTGGCGCGTGCGGCGGCTCACGGATCCCGCTCGTGTCCGCTGGAACGGCCTGCACGACATCCCGCGCGCGCTCGTCACCGGCACCAATGGCAAGACCACGACCGTACGTCTGCTGGGCGCCATGGCGAAGGCGGCTGGCACCGTCGCGGGTTTCTCGAGCACCGATGGCATCCAGATCGGCGATACGCTCGTCGAGGAAGGGGACTTCAGCGGCCCCAATGGCGCGCGCCGCATCCTGCGCGATCGCCGAGTGCAGTTGGGCATCCTCGAGGTGGCACGCGGCGGCATCCTGCGCCGCGGACTCCCGATCGACTCGGTGGATGCCGCGGTCGTCACCAACGTGGCCGAGGATCATCTGGGCGAGTACGGCATCTTCGATGTCGACGCGCTCGCCGACACCAAGATGGTGGTGGCGCGCGCGGTCGGCCCACGCGGCCGCGTCGTGCTGAATGCCGATGACACGCGACTCCTGGAACGTGGCCGTCGGCTCACGACACCCGTCCTGTGGTTCACGCTCAGTCCCACCCATCCGGAACTGCTTGCGCACCGCATGCGCGGTGGTGACGCGGTCTGGTTCGAGCGCGACGACCTGTGGCTCGCGGCGGCGGGCACGACGACCCTTATCGCGACGGTGCGAGACATCCCGATCAGCTTCGGCGGCGTGGCGCGCTACAACCTGAGCAACGCACTCGCCGCGATCGGTGCCGCCTCGGCACTCGGCCTGCCGGCCGAGGCCATGCGCGAGGGGCTCTGTACGTTCGCACCCACACCCGAGTCCAATCCGGGCCGCGCGAACCTGTGGCGGTTCGGTACCTGCACCGCGATCGTGGACTTCGCGCACAACCCCCATGGGCTCATGGCACTGGCCGAGACGGTGTCCGCGATCCCGGCCACGCGGCGCGGGCTCGTGCTGGGTCAGGCCGGCGACCGCGATGACGACAGCATCCGCGCGCTCGCGCACGGCGCTCACGCCATGCGGCCGGATCGCATCTTCATCAAGGACATGGAGGTCTACTGGCGCGGCCGCGGCAAGGGCGAGATCCCTGCGCTGCTCGAGTCGGGCTTCCTCGCGGCAGGTGCGGCGCGCGAGACGATCGAACACCACGACGACGAGCTGTCGGCCATCCGGGCCGCGCTGCGCTGGGCTCGCGAGGGCGATCTGTTGCTGCTCACCACGCACGCCGATCGCGACGCCGTATTCGCGCTCATGCGTGCGCTGGCCGAGTCGGACTGGCGCCCGGGACAGCCCCTGCCCGACTGATCGCCGGGCGCGCGCGCAATAGTCGCGCGCAAGAGACGCCCGAGCGAGCGACGCGAGCGATATACAAAGAGCCCGGCGGTCCGCAGTGGACCACCGGGCTCTTGCGTTGCGCTCGCGGACTACAACGCCTGCAGCACCGCGCACTTCAAGTAATGCGTCTCGGGTACCGCGAGCAGCCGCGGATGATCCGGAGCCTCGCCCGACCAATCGAGCACGCGCATGGGGCGCTTGGCGGCGCGTGCGGCCTCGAGCAGCGTCTGGCGGAACATGTCGTCATCCAGATGATGGCTGCACGAGCAGGTCACCAGGATGCCGTCCTCCTCGAGCAACGACATGGCGAGCCGGTTGTGCTCGCGATACGCACGCGCACCGGCCGCGATCGACTTGCGCGACTTGATGAGCGCCGGCGGGTCCAGCGCGATGATGCCGAACCGCCGGCCCTCGCGCTCCAGACGGCGCATGGCGTCGAACGCATCCATGCGCATGAACTGGATCGCCTCGGAGTCGAAGCCATTGCGCGCCGCGTTGGCACGCGCCAGCGTGAGCGCGGGCTCCGACGAATCAATGGCCAGCACGCCCTCGGCGCCACCGCGCGCCATGCTCATGGCCCACTCGCCCTGATAGCAGAACACGTCGAGCGCGGTGCGGCCCTTGGCGCGGGCCTCGGCGCGCTTGCGGTTCTCGCGCTGGTCCAGGAACAGACCGGTCTTCTGGCCATGCACGAGGTCGACCTCGAGCGCGAAGCCACCCACGGTCACCGCCACATGCTCGGGCACCTCGCCCCACCACACTTCGCGGCGCTGATCGAGCCCCTCGAGCTTACGGAGCGGGGAGTCGGCCACGAGCACGACACCCTTGGGCGCGAACACCTCCTCGATGGCCGCACGCAGCAGCGGCATCTGGGCTTCCATGCCGCGCGTGAGCACCTGCACCGCGAGCGCATCGCCGTAGCGGTCGATCACCAGGCCGGGCAGCTGGTCGGACTCGCCGTACACCAAACGCACCGCGGCTTCGCCCGGGTAGAGCGCGTCGCGCATGCGCTTGGCGCGCTCCAGCCGCTTCACGAAGAACGCGGTGTCGATCTCGTCACGGCCGCGCGACAGGATGCGCGCGCAGATCAGGCTGTGACGGTTCACGTAGGCGCGTCCCAGGAACGCGCCACGCTGATCCAGCACCTCCACGAGACCGCCGTCCTCGACCGCGCCCTGCCACTCCTCCACCTCGTTCGAGAAGATCCACGGGTGGCCGCCGCGCACGCGGCGATCCTCGCCGCGTCGCAGCACCAGGCGGGCCGTGCCGGTGGTCGCGGTCATCGCTGGCTCTTGAGCATGTGACCGATCATGCGGTAGGTCATGCGCGCGGCAAGGAAGTCCGAGGCCACGTTGCCCGGCAGCGGCGCCAGTTCAACCACGTCGAATCCGACGATGCGCTTCTTGGCCGCGACGGCACCAATGAGGTCGCTCGCCTCGTACCAGTCGAGACCGCCCGGCTCCGGCGTGCCCGTGCCCGGCAGGTAGGCCGGATCCAGACCATCGAGGTCGAACGTGATGAACACGTCGTCGGTGAGCGAATCCAGGATCGCCTTCCAGTCGCCCTTGAGTGCCCGGAACTGGCGCGTGCTCCAGATGGGCGCCGGATTGGCCTTGAGGAACATGGCCTCCTCCTCGGAGAGCGAGCGGATGCCCACCGACGAGGCCGGGCAGCTGGTCGGACTCGCCGTACACCAAACGCACCGCGGCTTCGCCCGGGTA
>JAIOPA010000306.1 GCA_021414165.1 Candidatus Eiseniibacteriota bacterium | reverse complement strand
CTCCACACTCCATGTCCCCACTCCGACGACTCCCGATCTCCGCTCGCCACGCCTTCGCGCTGGCCTTCGACCTCGCCGTCCGGCGCGACCCGTTACAGTCGCTCTGGGTGCCGCTGCTCCTGCATGCCCCGTGGCTGCTGGTGAGCGCGCTGCTGCCGTTCCCGAACGAGATCGACCAGTTCACGCGCGGCACCGTGATCACCCAGACCATCCTCATGCTGGGCGAGACGGTCACGTGGCTCACCATTGGCGCCATGCTGCGCTTTCGCGCGCGCTCGGTGTTCAACACGCCGACCAGCACGCACCCGGCTCCGCTCCTGGAATGCTATGGCCGCGGGTTCCGCCGCATCCTCTGGTTGTACGTGAGCGAGTTTGCGCGCTACGCCGTCATCTTCGGTGGCTTCGTGTTCCTGTTCTTCCCCGGCATGTGGCTGGCGTTCCGCTTGTCGATGGTCACCGAGGCGGTGGTGCTGCGTGAGCGCAACACGGTGCGCGCGTTCACCTACTCGTTCCGCGTCACCGATGGCCGGCTCGAGCGCTGGCTCGAGATGATCGTGGGTTCGGTGGGCCTGCTCATGGCGTTCCCGTTCCTGTGCGTGATCGGCTTCCTCGTCACGCCGGGCTCGCCATGGTCCCCGTGGGTCGCCGCGAGTCTGTTCCTCATGGTGCCGGTCATGTCGATCGTCCAGTACGCCTGGACGTTCTTCTATCTGCGCCTCGAGGAGATCGATGTGCCGCGCATCGTGAGCATGCCGACGCCGGTCTCGATGCCCATGGCCGTGGTGCCGCGCACGGGCGAGTCCCGGGCCGAGGACCTGCAGACCGAGGAGCCGTCGGCGCCCGCCGCGCCCGCGCCGCCGCGCCTCACGCTGGTCGAGGGCCGTGGCCCGCAGGACCCGCCGCGCGAGTAGCCGCCCAGCGTTCGCCCGCTGCATTCGGCGAGGCTGCCTGAGCGCTGTGGTGCAACCGGTTAGGCCAGCCCGTGCAGGCGTCGCACGAGGTGCATTCGCAGCCCGCGGGTAGGGGGTTGTCGGCTCGCGGCCACCGTGTCATCTTGAAACGGTGAACCTCCGAGCCCGCATGAGCCAAGCCGCCCCGCCGAGCGCTGCCGCGCAGGCCGGAGCCTGCCGGTGAGCACGCTCCGCCAGCGCCCCGGCTCGGCTGGTTCCGCGCGCACCTCGCGCCCTGCCACACCCGAGGTGACGCTGTCGCCCATCGTGGGTGCGAGCGCTCGCATGCAGCGGTTGCTCAAGCTCGTGGGCCGCGTGGCACCCACCGACAGCACGGTGCTCATCCTGGGCGAGAGCGGCACGGGCAAGGAACTGGTGGCGCGCTCGCTGCATGTGTTGTCGAAGCGCGCGAGCGGACCGTTCGTGGCGGTGAACGTGGGCGCGTTGCCCGAGTCGCTGGTCGAGAGCGAGTTGTTCGGTCACGCGCGCGGTGCGTTCACGGGCGCCGACACCGATCGGCCGGGCCTGGTCGAAGAGGCGCACGGCGGCACGCTGTTCCTGGACGAGATTGGCGACATGCCGCTGTCCGCACAGGTGAAGCTGCTGCGCACGCTCGAGAACAATGAAGTGCGCCGCGTGGGCGAGAACACGCCGCGTCTGGTGGACGTGCGCGTGATCGCCGCCACGCATCGCGATCTGCAGGCGCAGGTGGCCGACGGGCGCTTTCGCGGTGATCTCTACTACCGCCTGAACGTGGTGCAGTTGGAGATCCCGCCGCTGCGCGATCGCGCAGAAGACGTGGGGCTGTTGGCGTCGTACTTCTTGGAGCGCGCTGCGCGCCGCACGGGCCGCGCGTTACGTTTTGCGCCCGATGCCATGCACGCGTTGGGGCAGCACGACTGGCCCGGCAACGTGCGCGAACTCGAGAACGCGGTGGAGCACACGGTGGCGGTGACCGAGTCCGACCTGCTCACCGCGGCCGATCTGCCGGCCTCGGTGCGCACGCCGCGATTGCTCACGCGCAACGCGGGCGAGGCCGCCGATGCTTGGATGGAGCCTGCTGCACGGCCCGCGCGTGCCCGCAGTGCGCGCGACCCCGATGCGCGGCCCTTGGACGAAGTGATCCGCGAGCACGTGCTGCGTGCGCTGTCGCGGCATGAAGGCAACGCGACCGCTGCCGCGCGCCAGCTGGGCGTGTCGCGCACCACACTGTGGCGCATGCTCAAGCGCTGGGGCGTCTCGCGCCGCGCGGTGAAGGGATCCTGATCGTGGCGAGTGAACGCCGTTACTACGACGACAGCTACACCACGAAGTTCGAGGCCGATGTGGCCGATGTGGGCGTGTACGCCGGCAAGCCCGCGGTGGAACTGGGCGTGACGTGGTTCTACCCGGAGTCCGGCGGGCAGCTGGCCGACATGGGCAGCATTGCCGGGGCCCAGGTGCTCGACGTGCAAGTGGATGACGAGGCGCGCGTGTGGCACGTGGTGGACACGCCGCCCAACGGCCGCGCGCTGGCGTGCGAGATCGATTGGGCGCGCCGGTTCGATCACATGCAGCAGCACACGGGGCAGCACATCCTGAGTGCAGCGCTCGAACGGCTCATGGACGTGCCCACGCTGTCGAGCACGCTGGGTGCGGAGAAGAGCGTGATCGAGGTGGGGCTGCCCGATGTGGATTGGCGCACGGTGGAGCGTCTGGAGACCGCGGCGAACCAGGTGCTGTGGGACGACCGCGCGCTGGTGTTGCACTGGACCGACGATCAGGGCATCGGTGCGTTCCCGCTGCGCAAGGCACCCAAGGTGACCGGCCGCATCCGCGTGGTCGAGATCCCCGAGTGGGATTGGTCGGCCTGCGGCGGCACGCACACGCGGCGCACGGGTGAGGTGGGCGCGATCAAGATCGTGGGCTGGGAGAAGGTGCGTGGCAATGTGCGCTTTAGCTTCCTGTGCGGCGGCCGCGCGTTGCGCGATCACGCGTGGCGCACCGAGTCATTGATGGAAGCCGCCAAGCGCCGCAGCCGCAACGACCGCGAGCTGATCATGCA
>JAIOPA010000227.1 GCA_021414165.1 Candidatus Eiseniibacteriota bacterium | reverse complement strand
GTTCGCGCAGTACGACCTGCGCGACACGACCGGGTTCAACACCGGGCTCGAGCCGGCCCTGGCGCCGCAGCCGCTCGTACGTGACGGCATCACTTATCGTTACCGGCACCGGATCGACGGGCTCAAGGACGGCTACAAGTACTGGGGCGCGGTCACCAGCTACGACACGGGCGATCCGTCGATCGAGAGTCTCGAGAGCAGCATTGGCCAGAACAAGTTCCTGCTCGTGCCGGCCGCCAGCGCGAGCGAGCACCCGGGCGTGATCGTGTTCCCCAATCCCTATCGGGTGAACGCGGCGTGGGATGCCGGGCGCGTCCCACGCGACCGCGTGTTGTGGTTCGCGGGCCTGCCCGAGCGCTGCAGCATCAAGATCTTCACGCTGGCGGGTGATCTGGTGGCTTCGCACGAGTTCGATGGCGCGGTTTACCGAACAGAGAACGTGCGCGGTGTGTGGACGCCCGATCGCAACCCGGACACCGGTGCGCCCGCATTATCGGGCGGCACATTCGCCTGGGACCTGATCACGCGACGCGGGCAGGCGGCGGCCACGGGGCTCTACCTGTGGACCGTCGAGGATCGCAGCGGCGGACCCACGCAACGCGGTAAGTTGCTCATCGTGAAATCCGACCGTCAGTGACGCGGCCGTGTCACGTGCGTGAAATCCGACCAGCGCGGCAAGCCGTTACAAAATGGTTGCTTGACCCGCCCACCCCCGGAGCCTAGTTTCCGTCCCCACCTCACCATGAGACCAATCGCGCGCTTCCTCCTGCTCTGCCTGCTCGTGCTCGGTTCCGCGTTCCCGGCTTTCGCCGAGGACAAGGGCACCCTGACGGGTAAGGTCGTCGACAAACGCACCGGGCACGCACTCACGTTCGCGAATGTCGCGGTTGTTGGTGCCCAGAAGGGCGGCCTGACCGACTCCGAAGGCCGCTTCACCATCTCGGGTGTGCCCGTGGGCACGTACGAGGTGAGAGTGCAGTTCCTGGGTTACAAGGCCGAGGCCCGTCCGGGCGTGGTCGTCACCGTGGGTAAGCCGGTGGTGGTCGACTTCAGGCTCGAGGACATCGTGGTGCGCGAAGAGAAGGCCGTGGAGGTCACGGCCGATCGCCGCCTGGTCGAGACCAAGCAGGGCGCCACGGTGCGCAGCGTGAACGCGAACGACATCCGCAACCTGCCGGTGACCACGGTCAACGACGTGCTCCAGCAGCAGGCGGGTATCAGCACCGACGCCGAGCAGATCCACGTGCGCGGTGGCCGCGCCGACGAGACCATGTTCGTCGTGAACGGTGTCGCGAACCGCGATCTGGTCACGGGCCAGTCCACGGCCGGCCAGCTCAATGCGCGCTCGGTGTCCGAGGTCAACGTGGCCACGGGCTCGTTCGATGTGCGCTTCGGTAACGCGCTCTCGGGTGTCGTCGAGATCCGGCTCAAGGAAGGCACCGAGAAGGCGAACCTGGGCATCACCACCAACGGCGGCTCGTTCGGCGGCCGCTCGTGGCAGGGCCTGCTCACCGGACCCGATCCCATCTGGATGCCGCTCATCAAGCGGCTCGGCGTCGACATGCCGGGCACCATGACCAGCGTGCTCGACCTGTCGGGCAGCCTGTACGAGACGCGCTTCAGCTACATCGGTGAGAGCAACCTGAGCCTGCTCGATCGCACGCTGCTGCCGCCCAACACGCTGCACCCGCGGCTCAAGTCGAGCTACGAGGACCGGTTCCTCGGCAAGACGTTCAAGTACGGCGACATGTGGGCGCCGTCGCAGGACAATCGCTGGGCCGGCCGCTACGGCTTGTTCTGGCGGCCGAACGCGCGCGACAAGTGGTCGTTCAACTACTCCAAGCGCATCGCGATCGACCAGGGCTTCAGCCGCACCTTCCTCACGGCGCAGGGCGATCAGGGCGATCCGTCGTACCCGTGGCGCTGGCACCACCGGATCAGCAACGCGCCCACGATCTTCGAGGACAACGTGCAGTCGTCGGTGGAGTGGCGCCGCACGCTGGCTCGCAATGGCTTCACCACGCTGCAGCTGTCGCGCTACTTCTTCGCGCAGCGCCAGGACGTGATGGGCAAGCACTGGAGCGAGTACGAGGAACCGGACGATCGCGCGCTGCCGGTGGGCGACCCGCGCCGCGACGACTACTTCCTCGATACGGGCGACGACAACCAGTGGGCTGACCGCCGCACGAACAGCTGGGGCCTGCAGGGTTCGTACACGCAGCGCGTGCGCCACAACGAGATCGAGCTGGGGTTCGACCACCAGTGGCAGGACGTGCAGTACCTCACGATCGAGAACCCGTGGGTGTTCGACGACGACGGTCTGGGCCAGTCGCACGATCTCTGGAGCGTGCACCCCATGATCGGCGCGTTGTACGCGCGCAACCGCATCGAGTTCGAGGGCTTCGTGGCCAACTTCGGCGTGCGCGCCGACTACTGGTTCCTGGGCCGCGAGGCCGAGCAGGCCATGGCCGACACGACGCGCCACAACATCGCGCCGTCCACGCGCACGGGCTTCTACGACGAGACCAGCTCGTTCTTCGGCCGCCGGCTCAAGCTGCACCTGTCGCCGCGCGTGATCGTGGCGCATCCGATCACCGAGAACAGCAGCTTCTTCTTCAACTACGGCGAGTTCACGCAGAACCCGTCGTACCGCTACGTGTACTCCAAGCTCAACTCGATCTCGTCGGAGTCGTTCCCGCTGCAGGGCAACCCGAACCTGAACCCGCAGGTCTCGGTGAACTACGAGGTCGGTGGCAAGCACCAGTTCACGCCCACGTCGGCGGCCAACGTCACGTTCTTCGTACGTGACGTGTACGACTATCCGGCCGCGACGCGCGTCGATCCGCTGTCGGGCACGAACCTCGAGTCGTACTTCATCTACCTCAATGGCCACTACGCGCGGTCCAAGGGCTTCGAGATCGAACTCGAGCGCCGCCGCCAGAACCATTGGGCCGGCAAGCTGTCGTACTCGTACCAGCAGACGCGCGGCAAGAGCAGCGATCCCAACGAGGATCGCGCGCTCCAGGAGATCGGCGGCAGCAACGAGACGCGCCTCTCCGAGGAGTTCGTGCGCTGGAATCGTCCGAGCAAGCTCACGGGCTCGTTCGACATCCGCTGGGACGACAAGGCGCCGCGCCACTGGGGCATCCTGCGCCGCACCGGTATCAACCTGTTCGGCCAGGCGCAGTCGGGACGTACCTACACGCCGGTCTCCATCGTCACGCGTGACGTGTCGGCGCTGCCGAACTCGGGCAATGCGCGCACGCAGTTCACGCTGGATCTCAAGGTGAACCGCTGGTTCAAGATGGGTACCCGCAAGTTCGACATCAGCGTGTCGGGCACCAACATCTTCAAGAACCTCTCGATCAATCGCGTCGACCCGCTCTCCGGCCTTGGGCTGGTGTGGGGCGATGGCGTGAACGATCCGCGCTACTTCACGGGCATCAACAACTTCTCGCGCATCAGTGGCGTCGACAATCCGTCGAACTACGGTGGCACGCAGTGGAGGGCCCAGCTCGATGTGGACCTCTAGTCCTGTGCGCCGCGCGTTCGCCGCGGTCGCACTGCTCGCTGCATCCGCCGTGGCGTTGCCGCTCGCGGCACACGCGCAGGGTTCGCTGGGTGGCCAGCGCGCCGGTACGTCGTCGGCCACGTTCCTGCGCATCGGTGTGGGCGCGCGAGCCGTGGGCATGGGCGAGTCGTTCGTGGCTGTGGCCAACGACCCCAGTGCGATCTACTGGAATCCCGCTGGCCTCGCCTCGCTGCAGCGCCGCGAGATCGCGTTCTCGCACACGCAGTGGCCGGCCGATGTCACGTACGAGCACCTCACCATGATCCTGCCGAGCCGCAAGCTCGGCGGTTCGATCGCGCTGCAGTTCGGCGTGCTCGGTACCAGCATCGATGAGACCAGCGAGCTGCAGCCGTTCGGTACGGGCCGCTCGTTCTCGTACTCGGACCTCGTGATCGGCGGCGCCTACTCGCGCCGCTGGACCGACAAGCTGCTCGTGGGCGCGGGCGTGAAGTTCGTGCGCGAGGACCTGGGTTCGCAGGTCGGTGGGCCCACGTCGTCGGCCATGCTGTTCGACGTCGGCTCGATCTACTACCTGGGCCTGGGCAGCGTGCGCATTGCCACGTCGCTCACCAACTTCGGCGCGGCCTTGAAGCCGTCGGGCAGCTACGTGTCGCCCTACGATGGCTCGACCGCCGACTACGACGGCTTCGATCCGCCGCTCATGTTCCGTTACGGCCTCGCGTTCGAGCCCATCGAGCGTGAACACCAGCGGCTCACCACGTCGTTCGAGGTGAACCAGCCGGCCGACAACGAGCGCATGATCAAGGCCGGCGCCGAGTGGTTGTTCATGAACTCGCTCGCCATCCGCAGCGGGTACAACTTCCGTGCAGACGCACTCAAGCTCTCGGCCGGTGCCGGCTTCAATGGCACGTTCGGGAACTACCGCGGCGCGCTCGATTACGCATACACCGATGGCGGACCGCTCGGCGCGGTGCATCGCCTGTCGTTGGGGGTGAGGTTCTGATGCGCCGCTGGAGCAGTGCCTTGTTGCTCGCCACTGTGGCGATGCTGCCGTCCGGTTGCGGTGGCCAGTTCGAGCTGCCGACCGAGCGTCCCAACCGTATCGTGCCCAGCGATCAGAGCTACGCCATGCTGTCGACGTGGAAGAACATGGACGGCGTGCAGGACCTGGTCATCACGCAGGGTCAGGGCAACCAGCTGTTCGTGCTCTTCAATAACGGCGGCAGCGCCGGCCCCTCGGTGCCGCGCGGCGAGGTGCGCTTGTACCCGCTCACGCGCCCGAGCCCCATTGGCTCGCCGTACTTCGATCCCATGCGCGCACTGTTCAACCCCATCGCGATCGCGGCGGGCACGAACAAGCTGTACGTGCTCGATCAGGGCGACTCGTGCCTGGCCAAGTTCGACGACCAGCGTGGCACGTGCGAGGCGGATCCCACGCCGGCCACGGTCAACACGCAGCCGCGCCGCAGCCAGGTCCGTGACTATCTGGCCACCTGGCGTATCCGGGAGTATGGCCTGGGCGGTGGCGACACGCTCTCGACGTTCACCGACACCACCATCGCGCTGCCCTGGGGCGTCGCAGCCGACGAGCAGGGGCGTGTGTACGTGGGCGGTCTGGCCGTCGTGCTCGACACGCTCGTGACCGACCAGCGCATCCGTACGCGCAAGTTCGTGTCGCGCATCTACCGTTACTCGCGCGGCCAGAAGTACCCGGGCATCGACGACGTCAACATGCCGGGCACCTCGTCGTGGCATCGTGACACCAGCTGGGTCGTGTTCGACGGCACGGGCGCTTCGTCGGTCTCGGACCCCCGCGGGCTGCACTGGTCGCGCACGGGCTCGAACCCGTTGTTCGTGGCTGATCGCGGCAACAATCAGGCGAAGGGTGTCTCGAGCAACGAGATCGGCGTGTCGGTGGTGCGTACCGACGGCCAGGCCACGGGCTCGAACCTGAATCAGCCCGAGGCCATTGCGGCCGACCTCGCTGGCTTCTTCTACATCGTCGATCGCGGCGGGCGCCGCGTGCTGCGCTACAACCTCGCGGGTGAGTACATCCAGCGCGTCGATCAAGAGCCGAACGCCGATGGCCTGCCGTTGCTGGACCCGGTCGGCATCGCGGTCGATGACTCGCTGGCCTATGTGGCGGATCGTGGCCGCAAAGAGATCATCCGCTACCGGAGGCGGCCGTGATGCGCCGCGCTCTGGTACTCGCCCTGTTGCTCGCCGTTCCCGGTCTGGCGCAGTCCGCCCCGGCGGCCAAGCGCGGGTCTGCTTCGCCACGGGCTGCCGCGGCCGATACCTCGGCGCGCGTGTTCGTGTCGCTCATCTCGGGCCGCGATGAAGCCGGTCGCGATCTGAACCAGATGAGCATCAACGTCACGAACTATGGCTTCGTGGGCAACAACTTCGCCTCACGCACGCCGTCCATGGAATACCCGGTGGGTACGGGCCATGAGCACCTGGTGCGCGGTGGCCTATGGGTGGGCGCGCTCTCGGCCGATGCGAACGGTGCATTCATCGGCGTGTCCACGGGCGCGCGCGATGGATCCACGAATCAAACCGCCACCTCGGTCACGGAGTACTCGCCCGAGGGCGACCGCATGCTGGTGCAGTCGTCGCTGCCGAACAACCGCCGCTTCTCGCCGAATGCGGTGAGCGAGCGCGACGTGGTCGGCCACTTCGACGACCTGCTCGCCAAGCGCGGCCAGGACCAGAACGAGGATCACCGCCCGCTCGGGATCACCGTGCGGCAGGAGAACTACTCGTGGTCCTTCGCCGACTACCAGCACATGGTGTTCTTCCACTACGTGATCACCAACACCGGCGCGCCGCTGCGCAATGTGTACGTGGGTCTCTATAACGAGTTGGCGAGCGGCCCCAAGAACGCGTTCAGCCAGTGGCCACCGCCGGGTGCCTGGTTCAGCAAGAAGCAGATCGGCTGGGTCGACTCGTTGAACCTGTTCACCGAGCGCTATTGCCAGAGCTTGCCGATCCCGGCCAGCTGCCAGTACTCGATCACGCCCGAGGTCGTGGGCTTGAAGCTGTTGGGCGTGCGCCCCGGCTCGATCAACAACGTGCTCGACAAGCAGGTCACGATGCAGGCGTGGGACTACGCGCCGGGCAACGCCGACCGCGACGAGGACGTGGAGCTCTATGGGCTCATGAGCTCCGGTACCAAGACCGTGCTCAACCCGCTGCCGGCCGACCTGTCGCCGCGCGATGGTGACCCGGCCGAGCTGCTCGCGGTGGGTCCGTTCGCGCAGGTCAACCCGGGTGACAGCATCGAGGTCGACTTCGCGTACATCGGCTCGGCCAACGAGATCGACCTGATCAAGCGTGCGCGCACCGCGCAGCGCGCCTACGACCTCAACTACATCGTGCCCGTGCCGCCGCCCTCGCCGCGCCTCAAGATGGTCGCGCGCGACAACGCCATGGACTTCTACTGGGACGAGTCGCCGGAGTTCTTCGAGGATCCCACCAGCCCGAACCCGCGCGACTTCGAGGGCTATCGCATCTATGCCGGTGAGAACCGTGACGACCTGCGTCTGGTGGCCCAGTTCGACCTGACGGCGTTCCCGCACGACACGACCGGGTTCAACACCGGGCTCGCGCCGGTCCGCTTGGCCACGCCCGAGGTGATCGATGGCGTGACGTACCACTACAAGTACTCGCTCGGCAGCCTCAAGAACGGCTTCAAGTACTTCGCGTCGGTCACGGCGTACGATCTGGGCACCACCGAGATCGAGGCGCTCGAGTCCGGCCGGGGCCAGAATGAAGTGATGGTCGTGCCCGCGCCGCGCGCCGGCGAGCGCAACCAGGGCGTGGTCGTGTTCCCGAACCCGTACCGGGTCGAGGCGCGCTGGGACCATGGCGAGGGCGTGCGCGACCACTACCTGTGGTTCGCGAACCTGCCGAGCCAGTGCACGATCCGCATCTACACGCTCGCGGGTGATCTGGTGTACGAGGCCGACTTCAATGGCGCCACGTACAACGGCAGCAACGCGCGCGGCATCTACAATCCCGCGAACGATCTGCCGGCCACGTTGTCGGGCGCATCGTTCGGTTGGGACCTCGTCACGCGCCGTGGTCAGGCCGCGGCGACCGGGCTGTACATGTGGTCCGTCGAGGACAAGTCCGGCGGCAAGACCCAGGTGGGCAAGGTGCTGATCGTGAAGTCCGACCGGGAGGGCCTGCAGTGAGACGCCTGCTCGCCACCGCTGCACTCGTGCTGGCCTCGGCTGCGTTGCTCGCGGCCGTGGGCTGCGGCCAGCTGACCAAGAAGCTCACCGGTTCGCTCAACGCCAACCAGGCGCCGCACACGGTGCTGTTCGTGAATGGCGCGGTCGACACCGTGAATCATGTGGTGCACCTGTACTGGTTCGGCACCGACACCGACGGCTCGGTGACCGGCTACGAGTGGCGGCTCGACAACCCGGCAGCCCCGGCCGATACCGGTTGGCGGTTCACCACCGCGACCGACTCCATCTTCACGGTGGCCACGCCCAACGGTTACACCGCGCCGGTGTTCTCGGTGCGCGCCATCGACGATGCCGGCCTGCGCGATCCGCAGCCGCCGGTGCAGAACTTCGAGTTCAGCAACAAGCCGCCCACGGTGCGCCTCACCACCAAGCCGCTGCCCAGCGACACCACGTTCGCGTCGGTGAGCGTGGTGTGGTCGTCGAACGATCCCGATGGCGATGCGGCCAAGCTGCGCTATCTGGTGTGGCTCGACGGCAACGAGGCCTCGCCCGAGGTCACCACGGGCACGGCGTTCACCATGCCCACCGCGCGCTTCGGTACGCCGGGTGTGCCATTGGCCTCGGCGCGCAAGCTGTTCGTGCGCGCGATCGACGATGGCGGCATGGCGGGCCCGGTCGATAGCTGCGTGTGGTTCGTGCGTAAGCCGGTCACGGGTGCGCGTGCGCGCCTGCTCGTCATTGACGATGTGCCGCGCTCGAACGCTGCGAACCTGCGCTTCGACACGCTGTACACCAACAGCTGTGCCCGTGTGGGGCTGGCGGCCGACCAGTACACCGTGCTGCGGCTCGACACCACGCAGCCGTTCAAGACCGCCGAGGACTTCCTGCAGACGTTCAAGCTGTTCGAGAACGTCGTGTGGTACCGCGGCAACGAGATCTCGTTCTCGACCTTGCTGCGCACCGCCGAGGCCGGGATCGGCGATTATGTGTCGACGGGTGGCCACTTCTATCTCGACGGCTTCTATCTCGTGGGCGGCCGCAACGCCACGGGACCGCTGTCCGAGGACTTCGTGCGCCGGTATCTCGGCAGCGACGGCATGGTGTCGGCGTTCACGAACACGCCCACGTTCGCGGACACCTCGATCGGCTTCGGCAACACCGGCACCAGCGTGTTCCTGCCAGCCGTGAACGTGCAGGGTACGATCGCACGCGACTCCATGTACGTGCGCCAGGTGTTCACGGTGCGCTCGGGTGAGGCCGGCGGCCTGCGCCAGTTCCGGTTCCGCAACCGCAGCGACGTGTTGCTGTGGGGCGCCCCCGGCACGCTCACGCCGGATCTGGGCGACAGCACGGCGGTGGGCATCAGCGTTCAGCAAGCCGGCGGTGGCCGTGCGATCGTGGTCTGCACGGCACCCGGTGGTTCGGTCCCGGCGGTCGGCGCGGGCAACGTGGCCGGTTCGGCCGCGCGCTTCGTGACCAACGTGTACCGCCACCTGGGGCTCGACCAGCCCTGATCCGACCTCGTCCCGGGCCGCTTGGACCTGCCGCGGCCGGGGACGAAGTTGTGCTCCAGTGAGTGAGCGAGTCCTGAGTTCAGTGCTACTGAACGGGTGGACTTCTCCGGACGGAGTACGCTGGCCCCGGAGTCGATCGCGGACCCGCGTTCACCCCACGGTAATGCGAGCGAAACCGCGAAATTCCTGTCGGTTGCGCGAGGTCGCTGCTATCATCGGCAGCGGTCAAGTTCCGGTCATATCACCCCACGATCGGTAAACGACTGCTGCCCTGTGAGGCCCCCGCGTAGTGCGAGGAGGCATCGCCAGAAAGCCCGTCGAACCCCCTGATCGCGCTTCACGTTCGTTCTGTCCACCTGCAACGAGGGGTTAACCCATGCACAAGATGTTCACCCGTTTCCTGGCCGTCGCTGCGCTCTTGAGCGTCGCCGGCGTCGCTTCGGCGATCCAGTATCCGAACGTTTCGTGTCCGGATTCTGTGACGATCAAGCAGATCCAGGACATCACGGCGGCGACCTGCCGCCCGGTCGCCCCCGACACCGTTCGCGGTGTTGGCGGCATCATCATCGGCTTCGATCCCATCGCCACGGGCTTCGATGCGTACATCCAGACCACCGGCGGCGGTCCCTACACGGGCATCGACTTCTTCACGCACAGCGTGAACACGAAGGTCGCTCCGTACAACTTCGCCATCGGTGACTCGATCGTCGTCGAGTTCGCCTCGGTCGCCGAGTTCCAGAACGCGACGGAAGTCCTCGCCGCGAACAACAGCTTCGGCTCGCCGAACTTCATCGTGCGCAAGGTGTCGTCGGGCAACACGCTCCCGCCGTTCTTCGTGGGTACCACGAACCAGCTGCGCGAGACGCCCACGAACACGTTCGCCGAGCAGTACGAGCACTGCCTGGTCAAGATCAACGGTCCGCTGACGGTCGTCCGTACGTCGCTCACCGGTGGTCTCGGCACGAACGGCTTCCTCATGGTCGATCCGGGCAATCCGGCCGACTCGGTGTTCGTTGACGGCAACAAGCTCACGTCGTTCGCGCCGCCGGCCGTGGGTACGGCCATCAGCAGCGTGCAGGGCATCATGAACCAGGCCACGCGCGGCTACCGCATCATGCTGCGCGACGGCAACGACATCGTCACGGCGACGCCGCCGAACGTTGCCGATGCCTACCCGCTCACCGATGCCACGATCCGCGTGAAGTTCGATCGTAACGTCCAGGCCGCCTCGGCCACGACGACGTCGAACTACTCGCTGGCCTCGTTCGGTTCGGTCGACGCCGCCGTCATGGAAGGTTCGGACGCGGTCGTCCTCACGATCAACAACGGCCTGCTGCATGGCGACCTCGAGACCGTCACGGTCAACGGCGTCGTGGGATTGGCCTCGGGTATCGCCATGACGACGCCGCAGTCGCGTACGTTCGTCAACGGCGTGCTCACCGCGGAAGAAGTGCAGCGTGCGAACCCCGACTCGCTGGCGGGTCTGCCGTGCCTCGATCGCTCGCGCTTCGCGGGTGGCGGTGGCCAGATCTCGCAGGGTGGTGTCGGTACGCGTACGACGATGGCGGCCACGGTCACGGGCCGCTATGGCTCGCTGTACTACGCCATGGACGCCGGCAACGTGCGTCGTGGTGGTCT
>JAIOPA010000016.1 GCA_021414165.1 Candidatus Eiseniibacteriota bacterium | reverse complement strand
ACTCGGCCGGTTGTTCGCCGAGCATGACCTGCAGGCCGTGCCCGTCGTGGACGAGGAAGGCCGCATGCAGGGCATCGTCACGGTCGACGACATCGTCGACGTGATCCAGGAAGAGGCCACCGAGGATATCCAGAAGATCGGCGGTACCGAAGCACTCGACGCGCCGTACCTCGAGGTCGGGTATCGCTCCATGCTGAGCAAGCGCGTGGTGTGGCTCATGGTGCTGTTCGTGGGCGAGTTGCTCACGGCCACCGCCATGGGCCGCTTCGAGGACGAGATCGCCAAGGCGGTCGTGCTCTCGGTGTTCATCCCGCTCATCATCTCGATCGGTGGTAACTCGGGCTCGCAGGCCAGCACGCTGGTCATCCGCGCCATGGCGCTGGGTGAGGTCACGCTGGCCGACTGGTGGCGCGTCATGCACCGCGAACTCATCCAGGGCGCCACGATCGGCAGCATCCTGGGCGTGATCGGCATGGGTCGCGTGTATCTGTGGGAGTCGCTGTTCCATGCGTACGGTGAGCACACCATGCGGCTCGGCATCACGGTGGCCGGCAGTGTCGCGGGCGTGGTGCTGTTCGGCACGCTCTCGGGCTCCATGCTGCCGTTCATCCTGAAGCGCGCCGGCCTCGATCCCGCCAGTGCCTCGGCCCCGTTCGTCGCCACCCTCGTCGACGTGACCGGCATCGTGATCTACTTCTCGATCGCGAGCCTCATGCTGCGCGGCACGCTGCTCTAGCTCGCCGCACCCGAAGCAGTCGTGCAGTGGCCAGTTCACTCGCCCCGGGGCGATTCGAGGCGCTCACTGCACTCGATCGACGCCGTGTAAACGGAAGCGGCGGACCCGTAAGGGCCCGCCGCCGGGGGATATCCGCTCGGGGGAAATCGTTACTGGCAGAGCGCCTTGATCTTGGCCATCGCCAGGTCCATCTCTTCCTTCGTCTTCGCCTGCAGCAGCTGCGCCTTGGCCTGATCGCACAGCGTCTGCGCCATGGGGCTCTTGCTCGACGAGTCCACCTTGGCCGCCTCGGGCGCGGGCGCGACCGGCGCGGCGATGGTGGTGTCGCGCTCGCCACAGAACGTGCGCGAGACGCGGTTCATGACCGACTTCTGGCCTTCCTCCACCGAGACGCAGTCACCGACCGTGAGGCCCTCGGTCTTATCCACGATGATCTTGACCGCGCTGCCGTCCTTGCGCGCGACCGTGATCGCGTAAGCCTTGTTCGAGCCTTCGAGCACCTTGGTGACACCGGCGCCCACACCGGCACCGATCGCGGCGTTCTTCAGCTTGTCGCCGCCCTTCTTGTCCTTGTCGGTGGCGACCAGGCCGATGAGGCCACCGAGCACGGCGCCCGAGGCGGCCTCGGACTTGAGCTTGGTCTCCTCGATCGAGACGACCTTGCCGTAGGTGATGCGGATGCTGGTGTTGCGCTCCGTGCGGCTCACGGTGCCTTGAGCATGGGTGAGCGAGGCGAACGGAGTGAGGAGCAGCAGGGTGATGCCAAGACGAAGAGCGTGGTGCGACGACAAGTGCTTCCTCCAGAGGATCTGGCCGCGGGCGGCCGGGTGGCTGGATGGTGATAGGAGACTATCGGCCCATGCCCGGCTTGGGCAGGGCCGCGTCGAGATTCTCTTGGGGTACCACTTGAGCGCGACTTTCCGGGTTTCGGTCAGTACCGGTGCGTACGTAGCGGGCCCGGAGCGGGGGTGGATGGGACCGCATCAAGGCTATTGATTCGCAAGGGGATATCCCCTACATTCCGCGCCGGTTCGAGCCAGAACTCCACCCTTAAGGCGGTCCAGAGAGTCCGCCAGGAGGTCGGTGCCATGTCCAAGTCCGAGACGACGCATGCCCCGACGCCCAACGGCGCCGGGATTTTTTCTGCCCCGGGAGGTCCTTCAGCGTTCGCGCTGGCGGCCACTCGTGGTGCTGTCATGAGCCGCGCTGCGGCCGACCTCGAGGACGAGGTGGCCTCCGATGGCCGCCATCTGCTCGCGCTCGAGGGCATGACCCGCGACGAGCTGCTCGAACTGATCGACGCGGCGGCGCGCGAACGCGAATGGCTCGCCAAGGGCGAGCCCAACCGCACGTCGCTCGCAGGCATCACCGTGGTGCTGGCGTTCATCGAGGACTCCACGCGCACGCGTACGTCGTTCGAGATCGCCGCGCAGCGCCTGGGTGCCAACGTGGTGGTGTTCTCGAGCGCGGCCAGTTCGCTCAACAAGGGCGAGTCGCTGCTCGATACGGTGCGCTTGTTCGAGGCCATGGGCTCCTCGCTCGTGGTCGTGCGTCACCCGGCCTCGGGTGCGCCGGCTTGGCTGGCGCGCCAGCTGGACCGCATGGGCGTGATCAATGCCGGCGATGGCATGCACGAGCACCCCACGCAGGGCCTGCTCGATCTGCTCACGCTGCACGACGCGTGGGAGGGCCGCTTCGAGGGCCGCCGGCTCGCGATCGTGGGCGACATCTCGCACTCGCGCGTGGCGCGCTCGGCCATTGCCGGGCTCACCACGCTGGGCGCGCACGTCACGGTGTGCGGCCCGGGCACGCTGCTGCCCGCCGATGTCGAGATGCTGGGCTGCGAGGTGGCACCCACCATTGAAGAGGCACTCGCGGGTGCCGACGCCGCCATGGCGCTGCGCCTGCAGAAAGAACGCATGGAGCGCGCGCTGCTGCCGTCGTTCGGCGAGTACGCGCGCGTCTGGGGGCTGTCGCCGGAGCGCATCGCGCTCATGGCGCCGCACGCGGTGGTACTGCATCCGGGCCCGGTCAATCGTGGCGTCGAGTTGGCGCACGCGGTGGCCGACGGCCTGCGCGCGCGCATCCTGGCGCAGGTCGCGAACGGTGTGGCGGTGCGTTGCGCCGTGCTGCAGCGCTGCGCCGACGCCACGCGCCGCGAGCCGTTGCCTCCCTCATTGCAGGACTCCGCAACCGCGGTACGAGCCACGACGAGTGCTTACAACGAGGCCACCCGATGAGCGCGTTGAGCATCTTCAAGGACGTCACGCACTGGCGGACCGGCGAGCGCATGACGTTCGCGGTCGAGGACGGCGTGGTGGTGCCTGCGCCGCGCACCATCCCCGAGCATGCGCGTGTGATCCACGCGAAGGGCGCGGTCATCGCGCCGGGTCTGGTCGATCTGCACGTGCACCTGCGCGAGCCGGGCCAGAG
>JAIOPA010000327.1 GCA_021414165.1 Candidatus Eiseniibacteriota bacterium | reverse complement strand
CGCGCCTCGATCGGCGTGCCGATCAACGAACAGCTGATCGTCGAGCTCTACTCGAAGTGACGATCGCCTTTCCAATCCGGGAGGCTTGAAGATGAAGTGGAAGAATCTCCAGATGCCGAAGGGCCTGCAGTCCGACTCCGCGAACACGGACCGGTACGGCAAGTTCACGCTCGATCCGCTCGAGCGTGGCTTCGGCACCACGCTCGGCAACGCGCTGCGACGCGTCCTGCTGTCGTCTCTGCAGGGTGCGGCTATCACGTCGGTGCGTATCGAAGGCGTGCTGCACGAGTTCTCGACGCTCCCCGGCGTCATCGAGGATGTCACCGAGATCGTGCTCAATCTGAAGCAGGTCCGCCTCAAGCTGCATGGCGACGGCCCGAAGAAGGGCGTGTTCGAGATGCGTGGCAAGGGCGAGGTGCGTGCCGGTGACCTCCAGGTGGATCCCGAGGTCGAGGTGCTCAACAAGGACCTGCATATCGCGGCGCTCAACCGTGATGGAGACCTCCGCATGGAGGTCGAGATCAACGGTGGCCGTGGCTACGTGTCGGCCGATCAGCACTCGTCGACGGACCGCCCCATCGGCGTGATCCCGATCGACTCGCTGTTCTCGCCGGTCACGAAGGTCAACTACACGGTCGAGGCGACGCGCCTCGGTCAGCGCATCGATTACGACAAGTTGACGCTCGAGGTCTGGACGGACGGCAGCATCCTGCCGAACGACGCGGTCTCGATGTCGTCGAAGATCCTGCGCGACCACTTCAGCCTGCTGATCAGCTTCGAAGAGGAGCCGCAGCAGGAGGAAGAGGCGGCCGTCGACGAGGACAAGGTGCGCATCCGCAAGCAGCTCGAGAAGAGCGTCGAGGAGCTGGAGCTGTCGGTCCGTTCCAGCAACTGCCTGCGTGCCGCCGAGATCAAGACGATCGGCGAACTGGTGCAGAAGGGCGAGGCCGAGATGCTCAAGTTCCGCAACTTCGGCCGCAAGTCGCTCAAGGAGATCCAGGACATCCTCGCCGAGATGGGCCTGCACTTCGGCATGGACGTGAGCCCCTACTACGAGTCGAAGCCCACGGTGAAGTCCGAGTTCTAGTCGAGGCCCGCGCGCATACGGCGCGCAGCCGGACCATCGAGAGCGACGAGAGGACAGCAGACCCATGAGACACCGCAAAGACCATCGCCGGCTTGGACGTAAGAGCGAGCACCGTCGCGCACTGCTGCGCAATCTGGTGACCGCCCTGTTCCAGTACGAGCGCATCGAGACGACCGTGGCGAAGGCGAAGGAGACCCGTCGCTTCGCCGAGCGCATGATCACGTTCGGCAAGAAGGGCGATCTCGCCGCTCGCCGCGAGGTGGCTGCGTACATCCTGAAGCCGGAGATCGTCGCCAAGTTGTTCTCGACGATCGCGCCCTGGTACACCGATCGCAACGGCGGCTACACGCGCATCGTGCGTATCGGCCGCCGCCTGGGCGATGCGGGCGAGACCGCTTACCTCGAGCTCGTGAAGTCCGACGAGCAGAAGGAGCAGGACCGCGCCGCGAAGCAGGCCATTGCCGAGGCTCGCGCACTCGCGGCCTCTGGTGAGAAGCCGGAGAAGAAGAAGAAGGCCGAGTCGAAGGCCGAGGTCGAAGAGGCCGCGGCCGCCGAGAAGCCGAAGCGCGCCAAGAAGAAGGAAGCTGCGGGTGCGGGAGCCGGTGGTGGCGCGAAGCGCCGCGGCGGTCCGCGCAAGGTCGGCGGGGGCTGATCCTCTGGCTCTCGGTCGTCACCAGCAGGGAATCGACGCGGGCGGAAGGAAGTCCTTCCGCCCGCGTTCTTGCATGCCGGCGTGGCTCGCCGGACTGCTCGCGGCCGCACTGATCCTGTGCGGTACGCGGGCGCAAGCGCAGGTGGCCGACAGCGCTGCCGCGCTCGCAGCGGCGCCGGAGCAAGCCGCGCGTGCGATCGACTACCTGTGGGTCCTGCGCAACTCGCTCGTCGAGCCGGCGGACATCCCGCGCGTCGTCGCGCGCGCCAAGGCCATGGGCGTGCGCGGCATCCTGGTGCAGGTCGTGGGGCGCGGTGACGCCTGGTACCGCTCGGACCTGCTGCCCGCTCCCGAGGCGCTGCGGGGCTCGGGGCGCGACCCGCTGGGCGAGTTGCTGCCGCTCGCGCACCAGGCCGGGCTCGAGGTCCACGCGTGGTTCAATTGCTGCCTGGTGTGGTCGGGCAAGCAGCCGCCGCGCGACAAGCGCCACGTCTTGAACGCGCACCCGGAGT
>JAIOPA010000326.1 GCA_021414165.1 Candidatus Eiseniibacteriota bacterium | reverse complement strand
GCCGCCGCACGTGGAGTAGTAGTTGGCCCGCACCGGCTGGCCCTCCCATAGGCTCACCAACCCGCGCGTGGACTCCACGCAGCGCGTGGCCAGCGGACGCTCGGCCTCGACGGCGCTGTAGAACTGGTCCTCGACCGTGGCGTAGAGATCGAACCCCTCGCTGCCGCGGCGGCCCTTGTAGAAGAGCGAGTAGCTGCGCGCCGCCACCGCCTGCGCACGGCCGGCCTCGATGAGCGAATCCGACAGCGCGCCGATCTCGCCGGGCACCACGCCGGCCAGATAGCGCTCGAGTGCCAGCCGCGTGACCAGCGTGAGCTTGCCGCGCGCGTTCATGAACACCTTGAATCGCCCGCGCCAGTGGCTGCCCTTCCACGCCACGTTGCCCTCGTCGCCCTGCGCCCACTTCTCGGGTCCCACCCACAGCGTGTCGCCGGCATGCAGCACCAGCAGCGGCACCGCCCGTGCGCGATTGCGGGGCATGACGAGCAGCTGGTTGCCGGAGATGCGGAACAGGATCGGGCCCTCGCTCGAGTGCACGCCGGGCCGGTCGCTGCTCTGCACCTCGAGCACCTGACGGCCGGCGAACGCGACCGTGGCGGTGTCGAGATCCCACGCCAGACCGATCTCGAACTGCGGCTCGACGTGCGGCAACTCGGCGGGCTTCGGCTTGGGCGGCGCGGGCTTGGTCTCGCCCGGTGGCTTGGCGGGCTCACTCGGCTTGCTGGGCGTGCTGGGCTGCCCCGCGGGCGGCACCGCCGGCGACTGCACCCCGGGCTGCGGTGCGCAGCCGGCGAGCAGGGCCGCGCCCAGCGCCAGCGCGATCGTGCTGCGGCGCAGCAGCGCTGCGGCGCTCACGCGAGGCCTCCCGGCGTGATGCTGCCGAGCACGGCCGGGTGCCGCGCTCCGGTCGCCCCCGGCACGTTGCCCGCCTCGCCGCACAACGTGAGGTGCGCGAGGAACGCGAACGCCAGTGCTTCCTTGATGCCCGACGACACGCCGAGCGTGTCGAGACGTTCGACCTTCATGCCCGACAGACGCCGGCGCAGCGCCATCATGAGCGTGACGTTGCGCACGCCCCCACCGCTCACGTACACCGCGTCGACCTTGCCGCGCGGCGTCACGTAGTCGGCGATCGCGCGCTCGATCGAGCCCGCGGTGAGTTCGACCGCGGTGGCGAGCGTGTCCTCGAGCGTGAGCCCCATGTTCTCGCCCACGTCGGCGAGCCGCTCGGCGTAGCTCTCGCCGAAGCGCTCGCGGCCGGTGGAGCGCGGCGGCGGCAGCGTGAAGAACGGATCGGCGAGCAGTTCCTCGAGCAGCGCGTCGTGCACGCGGCCCGAGGCGGCGAGCCCGCCGGCCTCGTCATGGCGCGCCAGGCCGCGCGTGCCGGCGCGCACCAGGCCATCGAGCACCGCGTTGCCCGGGCCGGTATCGAACGCGAGCACATCGGTGAGCTTGGCGTGCTTGGGCAGCCACGTGATGTTGGCCATGCCGCCCAGGTTCAACAGCACACGCGACTCGGTGTCGGAGCGGAACAGCCAGTAGTCGGCGATGGGAACGAGCGGGGCGCCTTCGCCACCGGCCGCGGTGTCGCGGCGGCGGAAGTCGCTCACCACCGTGACGCCGGTGCGCTCGGCGAGCGTGGCGGGCGAACCCAGCTGCAGCGTGAACGCGCGGCCACCACCCGCGCTGCGCGGGATGTGGCGCACGGTCTGGCCATGCGAGCCAATGGCCGACAGCGCGCCACGCGCCACACCGGCCTGCTCGCACACATCGCTCACGGCCTCGGCGTAGACCTCGGCGAGTTCGGTGTCGAGCCGCATGAGGCGCTCGGGCTCGAGCGTCTTGGCGCCAGCCACCGCCAGCACCTCGTCTCGCAGGTCGTCCGCCAGCGGGCGCTCGAGCTCGGCCAGCACTTCGTGCCGCGCGGCCAGGCCCTCGCCGCTCAGGCGCACGAGCACGGCGTCCACGGCGTCGGCCGAGGTGCCGGTCATGAGCCCGACCACCAAGTGCTCGGGAGCGGTGCGATAGCTACGAAGGGTGGCGAGCGCGTCGCGGGTCATCGGGGCTCCAAGGGGTTCTGGGATCGGGGGTGTCAGCGCGGCCTCGCCTGCGACACGATGAGCGTGTCGGCAGCCGCGAGCGCATGCGCGACGGGCATGCCGCCCGTGAACGCGAGAGTGAAGAGCGAATCCAGGCCGGCCTTGACGTGCGGCCACGCCGGATGAACCGGCTCGGCGCGCGCGGCATCGAGCGCCCGGCTCAGGGTGGCGCGCACGGGCGAGCCGGCGGCCCAGGCCGTGGTGTCGGCGTTCAGGCTGGCGGGCACCGGTCCATCGAGCGTGCGGGCGAGCCGCGCCAGGGCATCGCCCTCGACCAGGTAGCGCGCAAAGCGCAGCGCATCTTCTTTGCGGCGCGACGTGGTGAAGCTGGCGAGCACGGTGCCACGCATGAACGAGCGCGACTCCGCGCCGGGCACCCACGACGGCACGAGCACCGCGCCATGCGCCAACGCGGGCGTGCGCGCGGCCAGACGCGACGCCAGTTCGGCGCCGGCCACGACCATGGTGAGCTGGCCTCGCGCAAAGGCATCCTCGAGCTTGGCCTGCGGCTCGACGCGCGCCGTGCGGCGCAGCACGAGTAATGACGACAACGTGCGCGCGGCGGCATCGGACACGATGCGCGAGGTGTCGAGCGACGGCGTGCCCACCTGCACACCCGAGGCGAACGCCCACGGCTCGAACGCGGAGAACGCGCCCGTGGGCCCCTCGAATGCCAGCCCGAGCGCGCCCGGTGAACGCGCGGCCACCTTCTGGAGTGCTGCGGCATCGCGCGGACCGCCCTCGGCACCACCCGCGGCCTTCCAGCGATCGACGTTGTAATAGAGCACGCGCGAGTCGAGCAGCCACGGTAAGCCGTAAATGGCATCGCCCAGCATGCACAGCTCCCAGCCGCGCAACGTGCCGCGCAGATCGGCCACCCCTGCGCTCCAGTCCGACAGCACGCCCTGCCCCATGAGCGCGGGCAACGCCTCGCTCGGCAACGTGGCGAGATCGGGCGCCTTACCGGCCGCGAGCGCCGACGCGATGCTGTCGGCAAAGCCCTCCTCGGCGAACGAACGCACCACCACGCGCAGCCGGGGCGACGACTCCTCGAAGCGCGCGACCCAGGGGGCCAGCGACGGCGCGGGCACGGTGGACCACACCGAGACGACCTCGCGACGGTCCTCACCCGGCTTGGCGCAGGCGCCGAGCAGGGACGCAAGCATGGCGATCACCGTGAGCAGCGGCAGCCGGCGTGCGCTCATACTGTGCCTGCCTCGCCCACGGCGCGGCGCACGAAGCCGTCGGCCTCGGCCAGGCGGCGCACGGCTTCGTCGCGCGAGCACGACCGCTTCTGCATGACGATGGCCAC